>CAXMSA010000045.1:0-18821 GCA_964195605.1 uncultured Amylibacter sp. | reverse complement strand
GCTTCATCGGCTTGGGCTGGCAAAGATTGAGGCTTTTTATACTCAAAGCCCAAACGGTGCATCAATTTGGCGGCTCCAGAGGCGCTGTAACTCTTGCCACAGGCCGCTAAAATATAAGCGCAGATCGCATCAACATTCCGCGCCGGATGATCCGCAAAATGGGCTTTTAAAGCCTGTTCTTGTTCGCAAGACAAATGGCCCTGACGTTGGCTGTAATCCTTTAGGCCGAAAAATGACAACCCCATGCCTGCAAAGGCAAAACGCCACTCAGGCAGAACCGTTGGGCCGATGTCCAGAATGCGGCAGACTGTTTGCGCGTCCTCACCAGCGTCCAAAAGCAAAAACGCACGCGCACGTTTCCACACAAGGGCATCAACTTTGCGGCGACGGCAAATCGATTGAAGGCACAAACGCTGTTCTTCGGTCAGAATTACTAATTTTGTTGACTTGTACATTGTGCAAGCATGCACATTATAAAAAGAAACACACCGTGACCAAGTGAATCGGGTTGGTGATGAAAATTAGGTCAATTCAAGCGCGGGAGTATACTTATTTGTTTTGCTTCAAGCTTTGAATTTCTCAGGTATGCTTATCCTGTAGGGTGCGTACAACCACATGCCCTACTCTCTCTCCATCAATACCAACCACCCTGCACAACCGTAGCAAAAGCCCCTCCCCGACTCCCCCCAAAGGGGGAGGGGCTGCGCGGTTTCACCGCGCTCGGGTGTTGAAATGTTCTCTATCTTATCAAACTTGGTGGTAATAGGTGGGGTTATTTATGAGCCTTCCCCACTACCCCCGACACCCCGGCAAAGGCACCCTCAACCAGTTCCAGCGTTAAAATCCGGTCAGGGTTCACTGGCGGTGGGAAATTCAGATCGGCGTTTATTTCGAACCCGAAACGCTTATAGTAAGGCGCATCCCCGACCAGAAGCACACGCCCCCAGCCAGCCGCCTTTGCCAGTGACAGGCTCTCGCGCATCAACAACCCTCCCAGGCCCTCACCTTGGCGTGTCGGGTGCACAGCAACGGGGCCAAGCAGCAGGGCCTTTGCAGCGTTGTCACCGATCACAATTGGCCAGTAGCGGATGACGCCTGCCAGCACATCGTATTTATCGCGCGCTGTTAGACAGAGATCAGCCTCAGGGCGCACATCATCGCGCAAACGGTAAGATGACAAAGCTTCACGGCCCGGCGCAAAGGTCAGGTCATAGAGGGCTTCGACCTCCCACCAGTCATCCTTGTTTTCTGCCGCCATTCGGAACATATTCTCAACTCTTTGCATTAGCTCTGGAAATGCCGATAACACGGGGGTATGCATTGGGCAATTATCATAAAGGCATACCCTCATGTTTTATCGCCCCGGAACTGACGATCACGGATTACCGCATAATCCGTTCAAAGCCATTGTATCACCCCGCCCCATCGCCTGGGTTTCGACCCTGAACAAAGATGGCACAGCTAGTCTTGCGCCTTATTCGTTTTTCAACGGGGTGCAAGATACGCCACCAATGCTGATGTTTTCCGTTACAGGTGCTAAGATGGGAATTGCCGAGCCGAAGGACAGTTTGACCAATATTCGCGAAACTGGTGAGTTTTGTGTAAATATTGTTTCCGACGCGCTTAAAGATGCGATGAATATCACTTCTGCGCATTACCCGCACGGGGTGGATGAGTTTGAAAAAGCAGGGCTGGAAAAGGCCGCATCACATGTGATCAAGCCACCATTTGTGGCCGACAGCCCGATTGCGATGGAATGTACCTTACATGACATCATTGATTTGCCGGGTGGCGGGCAGATGGTTTTGGGCGCTGTTGTAGGCGTTCACATCAAGGATGAACACATCAAAAACGGCTTGTTAGATGTGACCAGCTACGTGCCTTTGGCCCGCCTGGGCTATAAGGACTACACGCTTGTAAATGAAGTATTTGAACTGAAACGGCCCGAGGAAGCCTGATGTCTGGCGGCCCGTTTCAAATCTACCAAGTAGCAGGCTATGGAACAGGCACGCTTGGCCTTTGCAAGCAACCAAGCACAGACGCGGATTTTGCCGATATTGCCGCATGGAACCCGTCAGTCGTGGTGACGTTGACACAAGAAGACGAATTTCCCGATACGGATATTTCCCTACCGTTACGTTTCCTTAAGACCGATTATAACTGGCTGCACTTACCGATCACCGATTTTGGTGTGCCAGTAAGAAAAGACAGGGCTTTGTGGCAAACCGAATTGGATTCTCTTCTGAGTGTCTTGCAGGCAAACGACAAGGTTTTAATCCATTGCAAAGGCGGGAACGGACGTTCGGGTATGGTGTTGCTGAAACTGCTGACCCTGCAAGGCGAGGCGGGCCATAGCGCGATTGCCCGTTTACGTGCAATCCGTGCAGGTGCAGTTGAAACCGATGCGCAATTTAACTGGGCGACAACAACCCTTTAACTACCGGATTTAATCACATACGTTTGCACCAAATATTCTAGGGAGCGGGTTTTGGAAACAGTTATTGGCGTGATGGGCGGCAGCGGTGTTTATGACATTGAAGGGCTGGAAGATGCAAACTGGCGCAAAATTGACAGCCCGTTTGGCGCACCGTCTGATGCGCTACTGTTTGGCCGCCTGAACGGTGTTAAAATGGTATTTTTGCCACGTCACGGGCGTGGTCATGCGCTTTCCCCAAGCACTGTGAATTACCGCGCCAATATTGATGCGATGAAACGTGCCGGTGTCACGGATGTGATCTCGGTTTCGGCTTGCGGCTCATTTCGTGAAGATATGGCCCCGGGTGATTTCGTGATTGTGGATCAATTTATTGATCGTACCATTGCGCGTGAAAATTCGTTTTTTGGCACCGGTTGTGTGGCGCATGTGTCCGTGGCACATCCCACATGCCCGCGCTTGAGTACGGCTTGTTATGAAGCAGCACTGGCAGAAGGTGTCATCACCCATATGGGCGGCACTTATCTGGCGATGGAAGGGCCACAGTTTTCAACCCTTGCGGAAAGTAAAATGTACCGCGAGGTCTGGGGCTGTGACGTCATCGGCATGACCAATATGCCAGAAGCCAAACTGGCCCGCGAAGCCGAGCTTTGTTACGCTTCTGTCGCCATGATCACCGATTTTGACAGTTGGCACCCCGACCACGGCGAAGTGGATATCTCACAGATCATTGCTACATTGATGGGCAATGCCGGCAAGGCTAAAGGGCTGGTCGGCAGGTTGCCTGAATTGTTGGGCGCAAACCGCGAACCTTGCCCGCATGGGTGCGACCGTGCGTTGGAATTTGCGATTATCACGCAGCCTGAAAACCGTGACCCCGCAATCATGGCAAGGCTTGATGCAGTCGCTGGTAGAGTTCTTTAATCATGCAAAAACCACTGATTTTTTTGATCTTGTGCCTGAGCGTTCTTGCAGCTTGCGCCGGGCGTGGTGAGTTGGCAATTGTTGCATTAAACAGCCCTGCAGCACAGGTCGAACCCATTTTTGTTGCCACCACAAGACAACGCAGCACAGAGATACCTTATGATTTCAACGGGTTGCGCACGTCTGAACTGACATATGCACGCTATGATATTTCGCTACCACCAAACCACGAAGTTGGCGAAATAGAATGGCCGAAAGGCGCGCCAGACATAGCCACGGATTTCGTGATTACCGATGCGCAGATCTTCGACAATCCTGCCGCTTTCAGATCAACGGTAAGACGCGTAAATACAAGTAATGATGAGGTGGTGGTTTTCATCCACGGCTACAATAATAACTTTGCCGAAAGCCTGTACCGCTTTGCCCAGATATCCGCAGATATGGAAATAAGCGGGGCCTCTGTTTTATATGCCTGGCCCACGACCGAAAATTCTTATGAGTACCTGCATGACCGTGACAGTGTCTTGTTTGCCCGTGACGGGTTGCAAAGCCTTTTAGAACAACTGACCCGTTCCGGCGCCAAACGTCTGGTACTTGTAGCCCATTCCACCGGATCAAACCTGTTGATGGAAACCTTGCGGCAAATGTCTATTGGTGGTGACAAACGTGTGGCGCGGATCATCGACGGTGTTATTTTAATTTCACCGGATATTGATCAAACAGTTTTCCAAATGCAACTCAGCAGGCTGGATCCGGTGCCAAGCCCTTTTGTGGTGTTCGCCACCGAGAATGACCGCGCGTTAAAGGTTATGTCGTTCCTTACCGGCAAACAGCGGCGACTTGGCCAGATCACCAACCCTTCCGGATTGAAAAAAAACGGGGTTCAGGTAGTGAACCTCTCTGCCTTTACAGATGGCGATATTTTGAACCATTCGGTTGCTCTGACCTCACCCAGCGTTATTGCAATTCTGAAAAAAATCTCTGCCGCACGCGCGCTTGCACAACGCAATAACGGCAACCCGGAAACCATCCTGCAACGTCTGTTTCAAAAGAGTAAAGTGACCCCATGAGCAAAAACATCCGAGACTATATCCGCACTATTCCTGACTTCCCGCACGAAGGTATCTTGTTTCGCGATGTCACTACATTGTTTGGCAGTGCCGAAGGGTTACGTCTGGCAATAGCTGAAACTGTGGCGGCTCTGAAAGACCTGAAAATAGACAAGGTTGCAGGGCTGGAGGCACGCGGCTTTATCATGGGCGGTGCTGTGGCACAGTCGCTGGGGGTAGGCTTTGTGCCTATTCGCAAGCAGGGCAAACTGCCGGGTAAAACCATCAGTCAGGAATATGCATTGGAATATGGCACCGCCACGATGGAACTGCATCACGATGCGATCGAGGCCGGTGATAAAATATTACTACTGGACGATCTAATCGCAACCGGTGGCACTGCCGAAGCGGGCATCAAACTGATCGAAGCCTTGGGCGGTGAGGTGGTACAATCCACATTCATTATCGATCTGCCCGCATTGGGCGGGGCCGAAAAAGTGAAAGCCTTGGGTGTGCCTGTGCATGTATTATGTGCATTTGAAGGACTTTAATAATGGGGGGCATCTTGGATAATAGCATTTCAGACATTTGCGGCTGGGTTGCTTTAGCAGGCAACTACACATCACATCCAATATTTAAAGGCGTGGAAACGACAGACTGGGCCATCATCGGTGGCGGGTTTACCGGCCTTGCAGCGGCCCGCAGGATTGCCGAACTGGACCCTGATGCGCGGATTATCCTGATTGACGGCAAACGGGTCGGACAAGGGGCAACAGGGCGCAATTCAGGCTTTGTTGTTGCCAACGAATCGCCCGGACATGCGGCCCGTTCATCGGTAAGCGGGCGGGCTGATTATGCAGCGTTGAACGCGTTGGATCATGCCGGCGTTGTGGCCGCAAAACAGCTTGTCGAGCATCATAAGATCGACTGCCAATGGGAAGATACCGGATCTATCCATGCCGCTACATCTTCGAAAAACTTTGATAAGCTGCGTCACCATGCGCAAGCTTTTGCGGATATGGGTATTAACGCGATGCTGTTGGATGAGACCGCTTTGCAAAAACGCCTTGGCACCGCACATTATAAGCTTGGTGTTCTGTCTACGGGGGGTGCTTTGGTGCAACCTGCGGCCCTTGCGAAAGGACTGGCTGACAGTTTGCCCGAACAGGTCGAAATTTACGAAAACTCACCTGTGTTAAAACTGGTGCAAGACGGGGGCACGGCGGTTTTAACCCTGAAAGACGGCACGCTGCGGGCAAAAAGGGTGATCGTCGGGGTCAATGCGTTCATGCCAAGGCTGGGCATTCGGCGTGACCGTGTGTTCCCGCTGGCGCTGACAGCCAGTTTGACCCGCCCGCTAAGCAAAGCCGAAGAGGATCAGATCGGGCATGCGGCCTCTTGGGGGATATTATCGCCGCAATCCCTAGGTGCCACCATGCGCCTGACCAAGGATAGGCGTATTTTGATCCGTAACACTGCGGAATATCGCCCCTCGGGCATTGATCTATCTACATTGGCGCAAAGGCGAAGCATACATTATCAAGGCTTGAAAAAACGCTTCCCCTGGCTTGCTGCGGATGCGGTTGAATATACTTGGTCGGGCAATATTTGTGTAAGCGCGAATTCAAAGCCCGTGTTCAGCAAACTATCAAACAATATTTTTGCATCAGGCTGTTATAACGCGTCAGGTGTTGCGCGCGGCACAATCATGGGCCGGTTAATCGTTGACTTAGCACTTGCTGAACCATCTGCCTTGTTGGACACGGCAAACTCACTGCAAGAACCCAGTTGGATACCCCCGCGCCCGCTGTTTGATATAGCCGCAAAAACCAGAATGGCCTTTGAAAGAGCTCAAGGGAAAAGCGAGTGCTAAGAAACCCTGCTCTGCCTTAAGCTTTTCGTAACCACAATACATCTAGATGATGCTTGCTACAAACCTTGCGCCCTGCATGGACCACTAGCTT
Organism: uncultured Amylibacter sp.; assembly: GCA_964195605.1. Classification (GTDB taxonomy): domain Bacteria; phylum Pseudomonadota; class Alphaproteobacteria; order Rhodobacterales; family Rhodobacteraceae; genus Amylibacter. Next base: position 12,450 of record CAXMSA010000045.1, on the reverse strand, counting down.
ATTTAGCGTACCATCACACCGGGGTTCATGATCCCGTTAGGGTCTAGTGCCGCCTTGATTGCGCGGATTGTAGCCAGCTTGACCGGATCGCTGTATTTTTCCAGATCAGCTACTTTAAGTCGCCCGATACCGTGTTCGGCAGAGACAGAACCACCGAATTTATCCACCAGATCATAGACCACGGTTTTGATCGCGGGTTGCATGTGCATCAAGCCATTACGGTTTTGCCCTTTGGCAGGATAGACGTTGTAATGCAGGTTGCCGTCACCGACATGACCAAAGCAGTTGACCCGCAGATCGCCCAGCTTTGCAATCGCATCAAAACCCGCTTGGATGAAGGCCGGAATTGCTGATATCGGCACAGAAATATCATGGCTGGAAATCCCGCCAATCACTTTATTGGCTAAAGGGATGCTTTCACGGACATGCCAGAATTTCTGAGCTTGTTGCACATTTTGCGCAATCAAAACATCCTCTACCAGTTCATTTTCTATCGCCGTTTCCAGCACAGACATCAGACGCGTGTCAAGGCGCGCACCTTCCCCGCCTGCAACCTCAATCAGCACTATCCATTCAGGGCGCTCAGTAAATGGTTGGCGCACATCTGGCATGGTCTCGGCCAAAAAATCCAATCCCTGTCCGTGTATCAGCTCGAACCCTGACACCAGACCATCCAGCCCCGATTGCACTTGCCCAAGCAAAGCCACCGCCGCCTCTGGCGAGGGCACAACCGCCATCGCAGTTGCCAGCTCTTTGGGCTTGGCATATAGCTTCAGTGTGGCCGCCGTGATAACTCCTAAGGCACCTTCAGAGCCGACCAGCAGGTTGCGAATGTCAAATCCGGTGTTATCTTTGCGCAAGCCCGTCAGCCCTTGATAAACAGAGCCATCGGGCAGAACCGCTTCCAGCCCCAGACACAAATCACGGCTATTGCCATAGCGCAGCACCTGTGTGCCGCCCGCATTGGTGGCAAGGTTCCCGCCAATACGACAACTGCCTTGGGATGCCAGCGATAAGGGGAACAGTCTGTCCACGTCATCCGCGGCCTTTTGAACATTCTCAAGAATAACGCCCGCGTCCACGGTGATGGTATTATTTGCAATGTCCACATCACGCACTGCAGCCATCCGTTCAACAGACAAAACCACAGGCGCAGGGTCAAGGTTTGCCACCTGCCCGCCTGTCAGGCCAGTACCGCCCGCATAAGGGATAAGGCCAACGCGGTGTTGATTGCAAAGTTGCACAATCGTTGCCACCTCTTCAACCGTGCGCGGGCGCGCAAGACAGGCGGCCGTGCCCTGAACAAGACCGCGTTCTTCGGTCAGATAACTTTCCGTAGCATCGGTAATAGTGTCTGCGGGAAGTGCGGATTTCAGCGCGTTCAGAAAATCGGGTGTGGCTTTTGATAGGGTCATATCACCCTTTTAATACCCATTCCCGAAACGGGGCAAGCCCCCTAGCCCGCATCTGTTTTCCCACGTCGGTCGCCGCGCAGATTGGAATACAAAACGTGATTGCACCAGCGGCCATTGATTTGCAGATAGGCCTGCGCCACACCCTCGTATTTAAAGCCCGACTTTTCCAAAACCCCACGTGAGGGTTTGTTTGTGGGTAAGCACGCCGCCTCTATGCGGCTTAGATCAAGCGTGGTGAATGCAAAATGCACAAGCCCCTGAATAGCCTCCGACATATAACCAAGGCGGGCAAATTCTTGCCCAGTCCAATACCCCAAAGTACCCGATTGCGCAGGCCCACGGCGAATATTATCCAGGGTAATTGCCCCAACCAGCGCATTATCGGCCCGCCGGATCATAAACAACGGCGCACCGCGCCCCGCGTCATAGCTTTTGCGCGCCCAGTAAACCCGGTTACCATAGGCGCGTTTGGAAAAATGGTCTTGCGCCCAAACCGGTTCCCAAGGCGTCAGGTATTCGACACTGGCCTGACGCAAGTGCACCCACTGCAGATGATCTTTTTGCATCGGCAACCGTAATGTTAGGCGTTCGGTTTCTATGGTAATTTTAGATTTACGCCCGAACATACCGTTATGCTGCCAATTTCTCTGCCAAAATTTCAACCCCGGGTGTATCTTCGACCGGGCCATAAAGCGCCAGCGATGGTGCGGATTTTTCGCACAGGCGCCGGGCGTAATCTGTCACCGATTGCACCGTGACCGCATCAATTTTGCCCACGACCTCATCCAGATCAGGCACGCGGCCCCAGATGCCAATCATGCGGGCCAGACGTTCGCAGCGCGATGCCGGGCTTTCTAACCCCATCAACAAGCCCGCTTTCATCTGGTTGCGCGCGCGGTCAAGTTCTGCACTGGTCATATCGTCAACTGAGCGTTTCAGCTCATCAATGCAAAGTTCCGACAAGCCTGCCACATCATCACCACTTGTACCTGAATAGATCGTTAACGAGCCGGTGTCCGAATAGGCACCTGCCTGCGCGTAGATCGTATAACAAAGGCCGCGTTTTTCACGGGCCTCTTGGAACAGGCGCGAAGACATGCCGCCACCCATCGCAACTGCATAAACTTGGCCTGTATAGATATCATCGCTCATATAACCGGCAGTTTCCAGTGACAGGGCGAAATGGGCCTGTTCCAGATCTTTGACCACGCGGCATTCGCCACCCTTGTAAAGTGCTGGTTGCGCGATCAAACCTTTGCCACTTGGCATGTAGCCAAAGGTTTTTTCCGCCATACGTACCAGTTCCGCGTGATCCACAGCACCCGCAGCGGCCAGTATCATCTGGTTTGGAAGATAATTTTGCGCCACAAATTCTTGCAGGTTCTCACGGGTAAAACTCTCTACTCGCTCGGCCGGGCCCAAAATAGTGCGCCCGAACGGCTGATCAGGGTAAGACACCTCTTGCAACCAATCGAAAATAATATCGTCGGGCGTATCCAGCGATTGGCCGATTTCCTGCAAGATCACACCGCGTTCAATGTCAACCTCACGCGGGTCAAAAGTAGAATTCAGCACGATGTCTGAAATCACATCAAACGCCAGTGGCACATCATTTTTCAACACGCGCACATAGTAAGCCGTAGCCTCGCGGCTGGTATAAGCGTTGATAAACCCGCCAACATCTTCAATCGCTTCGGCGATTTGCAGCGCAGAGCGTCGTTTGGTGCCTTTGAACGCCATATGTTCCAGAAAATGCGCGATCCCGTTCTGGTCACTGCGTTCATGGCGCCCACCTGCGGAAACCCAGACCCCAAGGGATGCGGATTGCAGGCCGGGCATATACTCTGAAACGATACGAAAGCCGTTTGGTAATGTGGTCAGTTCAACACTCACGCGCCGATCCTTTCGCGAATAATGGCTTCTATTGCGCCCAGTTCGTTATCTACTTTGGTGATACGTTCCGCTTTGTTGAACAAATCACCCATACGGTCGGGCAGTTCGGGGGTTACCCCACAAGCGGCTTCAACCGCAGCAGGGAATTTTGCAGGGTGTGCAGTTGCTAATGTAATCATCGGTACAGTTTCATCGCGCACAACGCTGTTCGCAACTTTTACCGCAATGGCAGAATGCGGGCACAGCACTTCACCGACATCTGCATATGAGCGTTTGATCTGGGCCGAGGTTTCAGTTTCAGAACAATTACCGCTGTCAAATTCATCATGCAGCTTCTGCGTTGCCCCTTGGGACAGCGCAAACGTGCCATCGTTCTTCAGCGCATCCATCAATTGCACCACAGCTTCACCTTCACGGTCATAAAGGTCAAAGACCAAGCGTTCAAAGTTAGAACTGACCTCAATATCCATCGACGGGCTGATTGAGGGGGTCACGCCCATTTTGGTGTGATCACCGGTTTGCAAGGTGCGGTGTAAAATGTCGTTTTGGTTGGTGGCAATCACCAAGCGGTCGATCGGCAGTCCCATGCGTTTGGCCACATAGCCTGCAAAAATATCACCAAAGTTGCCCGTAGGCACGGTGAAGGATACTTTGCGATGTGGCGCGCCAAGTGAGACCGCCGAGGTGAAGTAATACACCACCTGCGCCATCACGCGGGCCCAGTTGATGCTGTTGACGCCGGCCAGTTTGACCCCGTCACGGAAATCAAAATCGTTGAACATATCTTTCAGACGCGCCTGACAATCATCAAAGTCACCTGCCACGGCCAATGCATGAATATTAGACTCGGATGGTGTAGACATCTGACGGCGCTGCACTTCTGACACGCGCCCGTCAGGGAACATGATAAACACATCAACTGCGTCTAGGCCTTTGAATGCCTCAATCGCGGCAGAACCTGTATCACCGGATGTGGCCCCCACAATCGTCACCCGCTCACCGCGCCGTTTCAGGGCGACCTGAAACATCTGGCCGATCAGTTGCATCGCCACATCTTTGAACGCCAATGTCGGGCCGTGGAACAGTTCCAACAAGAAATGGTTTTCATCCAGTTGCACTAATGGACAACGCGCAGTGTGGGCAAAACCCGCATAAGCTTTGTGAATGATTTCCAGAAACTCAATGTCGGTGAACGTGTCGCCAACAAAGGGTTTCATCACTTCAAAAGCAACCTCTTCGTAGGATTTCCCCGCAAAGCCCGTAATTTGATCTTGTGTCAAAGTTGGCCATTCTTCAGGTACATAAAGCCCGCCATCACGTGCAAGACCCGATAGCATTGCCTGCTCAAAAGTCAGTGCCGGGGATTGTCCGCGGGTTGAGATATATTTCATGTGTCCATTTCCTAGGTTAGACGGTTTTATGCTTGATACGGTAAAGTAAATAGAGTGTCATCCCAAACCATACCAAAGCCAGTGAAAACCACGTGATTGCGTATTCAAAGTGGTCATTCGGGATGTTCAGACCGATGGGTTGGGGGGTGGTGCCGTAATCACCGACCTCAATTGTGCGCGCGACAATCAAAAAGCTCTCGGTGCCGAAGTGATGCGCAAGTTTGTCAGCATCGCGGGCGAACCAGATATTTTTGCTCATATTGGGGTCAGGCGTGTAACTGTCCACTTCATTTGGCCACAAGATATTACCAATGATGGTCACTTCTTGTGGTTTGCGCACGGTGTTTTTCTGTGCCTCTGGGATGTAGCCCATATCGATCAGAACCCGCCGCCCATCCGGTTTTGTCAGCGCTGGCGTGATCACCAGAAACCCCGGCCCGCTGCGTTTGGTGGAATAAAGCACATGAGCTTCATCAAAGCCGATTAAAGCTTTGACGCGCACCGATAAGCGATTGTCAAATTCGGGGTTGGGTTTTGCCGGTAATGCGACGGGGTCAGCAATGATCTGGGCTTCGATCTGCGCCAGAATAGCATTTTTCCAATTCATACGCTTCACTTGCCAAGTGCCAAGCGACAGTAAGATAGCAATGCCAGTGACGCCAAGGATTATCGGGAAGATCATACGTCTGGTCATTTTAGCACCTGTTTTAATAAACCATGATCCCATACCCTAGAACCACCTTAAGTCCAAGATGCAAAGATAACTTTGAGTGCTAAAATGTTATTGAGCCAATTACGGCATGATCTAAAGCCAGATCAATCCTCTGGTTTGGCCTGACCATTTGCATACATTTCTTCCAGTCTGCTTATGGCGGTTTCATCACCTTGCGCTGCGGCTTTGCGATACCAGTTAGCCGCTTCGGCATAATTTTGCGACACCCCTTGGCCAGTGAAATACATAACGCCCAAATTGGATTGGGCATGAACATAACCCTGTTCTGCCGCCAGCTTGTACCATTTCGCGGCCAAAACATAATCTTGTGGTGTGCCTTTGCCAGTAAAATATAAAACACCCAGATTAGTCTGGGCCGCAACATGACCTTGCTTGGCTGATAATTCGTACCATTTCAAAGCCGCGACATAATTTTGTGCAACACCTTGACCGTTATAGTACATTACACCCAATGAATATTGGGCGTGGATATTACCTTCGTTTGCCAAAGGTTGCCATTCTTTTAAAGCGGTTGCGAAATCGCCCTTTTGTGCTGCGGCTAAACCCGCATTAAAATCAGCGGCAATTACGGGTGAGACCGATGTCAGAAACAATGCGGTTATGGAAAAAGTAAGATATTTCATAAAGCTATACTTTCATTGGCTTGAACTTTCCAAACCATACACAGATAAACTTGTCAAATCTAAGCTGTTATATTCTCGGCGGATAATATCCATTGAAAAAGGCGCAGGAATTATGCCTGCGCCTTTTTCATATTGTATTCTGTATCAGCGTCTATCAGCCGCCCCAGATGTATACTGCGAAGAACAGGAACAACCAGACAACGTCAACGAAGTGCCAGTACCAAGCTGCCGCTTCAAGGCCTACGTGTTTTTCTTGTGTGAAGTGGCCTTTTTGTGCGCGGATATAGCAAACGAACAAAAAGATGGTTCCGATCACAACGTGAAAGCCGTGAAAGCCTGTCGCCATAAAGAAGTTGGCGCCATAAATGTTACCAGAGAAGCTGAACGCAGCGTGGCTGTATTCATAGGCTTGGAATGCTGTGAACAAGATACCCAGCAGAACCGCGCCGATCAGGCCTTTTTTCAGCCCGTCACGGTCATTTTCATGTACCAATGCGTGGTGTGCCCATGTGCAAAAACAACCGGAGCACAGCAAGATCAGCGTGTTGATCAGCGGCAGATGCCAAGGGTCAAAGGTTTCAATACCAACTGGCGGCCATACGCCGTCAATCAACGGTGAACCTTCGGTGATCGGGTATAGTGCATGTTTGAAGAACGACCAGAACCAAGCCACGAAGAACATCACTTCGGAAATGATGAACATGATCATACCGTAGCGTAAGCCGATGGTAACAGCTGGTGTGTGATCGCCGATGTGAGCTTCGTCAATAACGTCAGACCACCATTCATACATAGTGTAAAGCACACCAACAAAGCCGACTGCGAAAACAACCCATGTTGTGTCGTTCATCCAAAGCACCACGCCAAACAGCATGATGAAAGCACTTAATGCGCCCTGAAACGGCCGTATACTGGGCTGCAAAATGTGGTAATCATGGTTTTTTTCATGCGCCATAGTGGAATCCCCTTCGTTTATTCTATTGTCTTTATGTTGGTTTCTGTGCCCAAAGCAAGTTCTTCTTCAGGTAAATCTGTAACGTGGAACGTATAACTTAACGTGATGGTATTTGCGTATTTTGCGTCTTCATCGTCAATGATGTCAGGATCAACGTAGAATGTGACCGGCATCATCACCCGTTCGCCCGGTTGTAACACCTGCATTTCAAAGCAAAAACAGTCAATTTTAGTGAAATATGCGCCTGCGGAATACGGGAATACATTGTAGCTGGCCGTGCCTGCGATGACTTTATCGGTTGGGTTATAGGCCTCATAAAACGCTAAGCCGGTTTCGCCGATTTTAAGTTCCATCGTGTTGTGTTCAGGTTTGAACGTCCACGGCATGCCGCGTTCCAGTGAACCGTCGAAACGGATTTCAATGGTTTGATCCAGCATTTGCGTATTATTGGCAGCTGTGGCCACTTGTGTGACACCGCCAAAACCTGTGATACGACAGAACCAGTTATAAAACGGTACCGCAGCAAATGAGAGAGCCAGCATAACACAGACAAGCCCGCTCAGGCGGATCATCATTTTGGTGTTTTTATCCTGGCTCATTCAGTTTGCTCCGTAGCTGGTATGCGTTTGCTATTGGTAATGTCGCCCATGCCGCTGAGCATCTTAACAATAGTAATTGAAAAAACCAGCGCGACAAAAGCCAGCAACACGCCACCCAGCATCAGATTATTACGTTTGCGACGATCGCTTATGTTACTATCAGCACCAGACATCAGTTAAAACCATTGCGGCCAAGCGGCCCAGTTCAGGCCAAAATTTTTGGCGGTTGCTTCTACCAGTAGAACGGCGAAGTGTAAAAACAGGTAGTATAAAGAAATGCGAAACATTTTGCGTTCCGTAGCGTATTTATCCGCTTCCGCCTGCTTTTCAGTGCGTTTCCAGATATCGTAAGCCCCTTTAAGGAACAGCACGTTTAGCACAAGGGCCACCGCAAAATAAATCGGCCCACCAATGCTGGTAAAAGACACAGCTATTGCAACAGGCACCAGTGCAATCGTGTAGCCCAGAATGTTATTGCGCGTCACACGACGGCCGTGAGTGACCGGTAACATCGGCACACCGGCTTTGGTGTAGTCATCATTCATGAACAATGCCAGCGCCCAGAAATGCGGCGGTGTCCACATGAAAATAAGCGCGAACATCAAAATGCTTTCAATGCCAATACTACCCGTGGCCACAGCCCAGCCGATCATCGGCGGGAAGGCCCCTGCGGCACCACCGATCACAATGTTTTGTGGTGTCGCGCGTTTCAGCCACATGGTGTAAACCACAGCGTAGAAAAAGATTGTGAAGGCCAAAAGGCCCGCGGCCAGATAATTGGCAGTTAGACCCAGCATAGTAACCGCAATACCCGACAACCACAGACCAAAGATCAGTGCACTGTTTCGGGTTACACGCCCGGTTGGAATTGGGCGGCCCTGGGTGCGTTTCATCACCGCGTCAATATCGGCTTCCCACCACATATTAAGCGCACCTGATGCGCCGCCACCGATAGCAATAAACAAAACGGAAGCAAATGTGATCACCGGATTCACAGAAACCGGTGCCACAAGCAGGCCGACAAGAGCGGTGAAAACAACCAAAGACATAACGCGCGGTTTTAGAAGCGCGATATAATCGGTGAACTCGGTCTCCCGCCCTGTCTCAACTAAGCTTGCGTCGGTCATTTCATTACCCAAATGGCTAAGCGGGCCTCATGACAGGCCCGCGGTTGGGGTTGGATTAGTTTGCGCTTGCGACTTCTACAGCGCGCGGTGTGCCTGCGTCGGCATATTCTGAAAGGGCCTCTTCAAGCCAGATCTCATAGTCGTCTTCAGAAACCACTTTCACAGTAATCGGCATGTAAGAGTGATCTTTGCCGCAAAGCTCTGAACACTGGCCAAAGTAGAGGCCTTCTTTGTCAGCCTTGAACCACAGTTGTGCCAAACGTCCCGGAACACCGTCTTGTTTCACACCAAAGGCAGGAACTGCCCAAGAGTGGATCACATCAGAGCCGGTAACCTGTACCACAATGGTTTTACCGACAGGGATCACCAATGCGGTGTCTGTTGCAAGTAGGAATTCATCATTGTTATAACCAGCTTCTTTCAAAGCGGCCATCACGGCCGGCGTTCTTTTGAATGCTTGATCTGCATCTGCATCACTTAATGTTGCCGGATGACCAATCATATAGCTGTCAAATTCAAAACCTTCATCCACATAATCATATGTCCAGTACCACTGGTTGCCAGTGGCTTTGATGGTAATGTCGGCGGTTGGAATTTCCTGTTGCTTGAACAGTAGGCTTAGGGATGGTGGGATGATGGCGATCAAGATGATGATCGGGATCAGTGTCCAGCCAATTTCCAACGCAGAATTATGGGTAAATGTTGCAGGCTTAGGGTTAGATTTGCGATTATAGCGTAAGACCACATAAATCAGCAGTGCCGTTACAAAAACTGTAATCCCACTGACGATATAAAGGACGAATGTATCCACCCAAATCTGATCACGTGCCAATTCAGTGCCAGGCGTCTGGAAGTTTAGGCCGTCCTGTGATGGCTTACCGATACGCGCCATATCTGCCGTAGCTTCTTGCGCAAATGCGCTGCCAGCGACCATAAGGCCGGTCAGAGCCATTGATATTGTATTGAAAGTCTTTGCTACTGACATACGTCCATTCCTGTTTTCGCTATGGGCTTAACGCCCCCCTTAAGACCCAAATCGTATCAAACGACAGAATCCCCTATTGTATCCTTGCGCTGAAAAACCATAATATCGCCCTCAAGACAAGCTTTCACTTTGCGGCATTGCGCCACTTTATAAAGTAGACACCTATCAAGGACATCCCGTTTTGACCAGTAAAACCAAACCCTTTGCCCCGTTTAAGACCACTTTTGATGAAAATGCCGCACTTAAGGTACTGCGTGATGCGGTTCAGGGGGCCGATGACGGTGAATTATTTCTGGAACGCCGCCGATCTGAAGCACTGGTTTTTGATGATGGTAAACTGAAAACCGCATCTTACGATGCATCCGAAGGCTTTGGATTGCGTGCTGTGCGTGGCGAAACCGCGGGTTACGCCCATTCCACCGAAATGAGCATCCACGCACTAAAGCGCGCCGCAGAAACCGCACGATTAGCTGTGGGCAATGGCGGCGGCACTTGGGCAGATGCGCCATCCCCCACCAATCAACGGTTATATACCGATGCCGACCCAATGGCAGATGCGGAATTTTCTGTGAAGATCGAGACCTTGAAAGAAATCGACGATTATGCGCGGTCGCTGGACAAGCGGGTGATACAGGTTTCAGCCTCATTGACCGCATCCCTGCAAGAGATTGAAATTTTGCGCCCCGAAGGTACACGGGTGCGCGACAGCCGCCCGCTGACACGGTTAAATGTCAGCATCATCGTGGAACAAAATGGCAGACGCGAAACCGGCAGCTCAGGCGGCGGCGGGCGTTACGGCCTGTACGGGTTGATGCAGGCAGACAACTGGAAAGCCACGGCAAAAGAGGCCCTGCGTGTGGCCTTGGTGAACCTTGATGCCGAACCCGCCCCCGCAGGCAGCTATGATGTGGCCTTGGGCAATGGCTGGCCCGGTATTTTGCTGCATGAGGCAATCGGGCATGGGTTAGAGGGCGACTTCAACCGCAAGAAAACCTCGGCCTTTGCGGGGCTGATGGGGCAGCGTATTGCCGCCAAGGGGGTGACTGTGCTGGATGACGGCACGATCCCTGACCGGCGCGGCTCGATCAGTTTTGATGATGAAGGTACCCAGTCGAACAAAAACACTCTTATCGAAGACGGTATTCTGGTGGGGCTGATGCAAGACCGCCAAAACGCACGGTTGATGGGGGTGGAACCCACGGGCAACGGACGGCGCGAAAGCTATGCGCATACACCGATGCCGCGCATGACCAACACCTATATGCTGGGCGGGGATGGCGCACCTGCGGATATCGTGGCCCAAATCAAGGACGGCATCTATGCGGTGGGGTTTGGCGGCGGACAGGTTGACATCACCAACGGCAAATTTGTGTTCAGCTGCACCGAGGCCTACCGCGTTATGAACGGCAAAATCGGTGCACCGGTCAAAGGGGCGACACTGATCGGTGACGGAGCCACGGCGCTGAAAAACATCCGCGCCATCGGCAATGACATGGCGCTTGATCCAGGTATGGGCAGCTGCGGTAAGGCGGGCCAATGGGTGCCGGTGGGGGTTGGGCAGCCAACATTGCTGATCGGCGGGCTTACGGTGGGCGGGGCGAAGGTTTGATGCGTTAATACCCGTTTCCAGCCGTGTTTTTTGCAGCACCTAAACCAGTAAACTAATTTAGTATTTTCAACCACATCTGCCACGCGCACCACACAACAAAGGCTTAGGAATACATGCAGCACATTATCCGCAAAGCAACCCAACAAGACCTGCCCGCCCTTGCTCAGCTTTGGTACGATGGCTGGCAGGTTGCACATGCGGCCCATGTGCCGGCTTCATTGACCGCAATCCGCACATTTGAAAGCTTTGCAATTCGCCTGTCCGCGCATCTTGACGACATCGGTGTGATCGGTAAAGCTGGTGCGCCCTTGGGGTTTTGCATAATTAAAGGCCCCGAGATTTACCAACTTTTCGTCAGCCCGGAAGCGCAAGGCACCGGGGCGGCAGCTGCCTTGATAACCGACGGGTTGGATCGTATCTGTGCCGCTGGCCACGTATCCGCAAAACTGGATGTAAATGTGCAAAACGCCCGTGCGATTACATTTTATGAAAAGATGGGTTGGCAGCAAAAAGGTGTGGAGACTATTATGCTGGAGACTTTAACAGCCCCCTATCCCCTGCCCTGTCTGGTGATGATAAAAGAACTTTAAGGCGATTCATCACCTGTTAACTACGATCTGGCAAAGTTGCGGCATGACCCAACTACCTAAAACTCAAACTGACTATATCAACTGGATCCGCTTGATCCGGTCACGGCGCGTAGGCCCTGCCACGTTTCACCGTTTAATGCGCAGCCACGGCACGGTTGAAGCCGCCCTTGACGCGTTACCGCATATTGCAAAACAGGCCGGTGTCAATAATTATGCCCCCTGCCCGTATGACGCGGCTGAGGCGGAATTGCTTGAAGCACAGCAAAAGGGTTATCGCCCGTTATGTTATGGTGCGAATGATTACCCCGCACTTCTGGCCGAAACCCCTGATGCACCGCCCCTTTTGTGGGCAAAAGGCAATCTGGCTTGCCTGAACCAACCAACCATTGCACTTGTGGGGGCACGCAATGCATCCAGCCTGGGGCAGCGCATGACCCATATGATCGCGGAAGGTCTGGCAGATGCGGGCTTTCGTGTGACCTCTGGGCTGGCACGCGGCATTGATGCGGTTGCACATCACGCAACATTAA
>CAXMSA010000044.1:0-19112 GCA_964195605.1 uncultured Amylibacter sp. | reverse complement strand
AAATAGACGTGTACGGCCCTGCTTTTCAGGTTGCAGCAGTTCAATATACTCATAATAACGCAAAGTACGTGGCGTGACATCGAATTTCGCGCACATTTCTTTGAGTGTTAGTTTTGTCTGATCGTCCATTAAAACCCCGCAATTGAGCAGAGTTTATTGTATTTACTTAATATTTCAAGGTTTACAGAAAATTAGGTGCAAGAAAGTGGAAAGTGCATACTGCAATAGCATTAGGATTGTCGTGGAGTGTACCTAATGGAAAAACAGTGAATATAATTGTTGTTGCGAATTACTCTCATTTGCATATTTAGAGCTTGCACGCCATTATGCAAGGGAAATAGTAAAAGAGTATTATGATTTCAGATGAAAGCACCTAAATGACTGTACCTCGTGATATTGCCAAGAATTTCGCAACCTTTCTACCGCATTGTAAGGCGCTGGATATGCGTATGGATTTGCTTGAAGATTCCCGGGCAATCATGTCGATGCCCTATGATAAACGCCTTATCGGCGACCCTGAAACGGGTGTAATACATGGTGGGGCAGTTTCAGCACTGATGGATACCTGTGGTGGTGCATCCGTATTTATGCACCCAGAAAATGCGGGATCATCGGTGACACTTGATTTACGCATCGATTATATGCGACCGGCCAAACCGGGTGAGCGTATATCTGCACAATCCCATTGTTTTCATGTTACCCGAACCGTGGCCTTTGTGCGTGTAACTGCATGGGTAGGAGATCAAAAAGAGGAACCTGTTGCCACCGCAACAGGTGCGTTTTCTTTTAACCACAAATCCAAGGGGCGTGCGTGATGCGGGAAAAACCGGAACCGATGCAAGTTATCAAAGAACGCCGTGACGGGGCCTTGCTACGCCTTGTCGAAGCTGTGCCTTATATCAATTTCATGGGCATAAGTTTTCAACGTCGCGGTGATGAACTAACCGCGACAATGAATTATTCCGAGATGCTGATCGGCAACCCTGCTGTGCCTGCCATTCATGGCGGGGCTACAGCGGCGTTTCTTGAAACCACGGCAATAATTGAACTGGCATGGGCAGATATCTGGGCAAAGATGGAAATAGGAAGATTAAGTGGTGCGGAAATCGCGGCGCTACCATTACCTACATTGCCAAAAACCATTGATTTTACGACTGATTATCTAAGTGTCGGCCATCCGCGCGATGTTTATGCGCGCGCTAGGATAAACCGTTCAGGGCGGCGTTATGCATCCGTGCATGTGGAAGCGTGGCAAGATAATCGCAGCAAGTTGATGGCCCAAGCAACAGGGCATTTCCTGATGTCTTCTTCCAAAGATGGTTGAAAACCTAACCCATAAACGCATCCTGAAACTTTCCATTCCGATTGTCCTGTCAAATGCTACCGTACCTATTCTGGGCGCGGTAGATACAGGCGTTATTGGGCAGTTGGGTGCGGCCGCCCCTATTGGGGCTGTGGGGGTGGGCGCGATTATTCTTTCAAGCTTGTACTGGGCATTCGGTTTCTTGCGTATGGGCACAACCGGGCTAACCGCACAAGCTATTGGTGCAAAACAACAAGGCGAAACAGCAGCCCTTCTTACACGGTCTTTGATGATCGGTATTGGCGCTGGGGTCTTTATCATCCTGTTGCAAATCCCGCTTTTCTGGCTTGCCTTCAAACTGGCTCCTGCCTCGGTAGAGGTAGAGGCCTTGGCCGTAACTTACTTGCAAATCCGAATTTTTTCCGCCCCTGCCGCGATTGCCCTTTACGGTATCACCGGTTGGCTGATTGCGCATGAACGCACCCGCGCGGTGTTGGTTTTGCAGCTTTGGATGAACGGGCTGAATATCGCACTGGATCTTTTGTTTGTGCTACAGTTCAACTGGGGGGTAGAGGGCGTGGCCATAGCCACATTCATTGCCGAATGGACAGGCTTAGGCCTAGGCTTGTGGTTGGCGCGGTTCGGCTTTGCAAACGGGCTGTGGCGCGATTGGACGCAAATCTTTGATCGTATCAAGCTACGCCGTATGGCGGCTGTTAATGGTGACATTATGCTGCGTTCGGTGATGTTGCAGGCGGCCTTTACCTCGTTTCTGTTCATAGGCGCGCGCTTTGGCGATGTAACCTTGGCTGCCAATCAGGTGTTGCTGCAATTTATGTATATCACGGCCTATGCTATGGATGGGTTTGTCTATGCGTCTGAAGCTCTGATCGGGCAGGCGCTGGGTGCGCGCAATCTTGCAGTGTTCCGGCGCAGCGTGTATCTGAGCAGTTTTTGGGGCGTGGCCAGTGTGCTTGTGATGGCACTAGCTTTTGCACTGTGGGGCGGCTGGATGATCGACGTGATGGCCACATCACCTGAGGTGCGCATTGAAGCGCGGCGGTTTTTACCTTGGATGGTTTTGGCCCCGCTCACAGGTGTGGCTTGCTGGATGCTGGATGGCATCTTTATCGGGGCAACCAGAAGTGCCGATATGCGCAATATGATGCTTATATCAGTCGTGGTCTATGTGATCAGCCTTTGGCTGTTGCTGGAACCGTTTGGCAATCATGGGCTGTGGGCCTGTATGAACCTGTTTTTCATTGCACGTGGTGTGACGCTTGGCTGGAAATATCCTGCACTGGAAGCGTCTATTAAGCGCAGTTAAAGAATATTCAAAACGGCCTCAGGCGGGCGACCAAGGGCGGCTTTGCCGTTATATATAACCACGGGCCGTTCGATCAAAATCGGCAACTTCACCATTGCGTTGATCAGATCATTCGCATCATCCGCTTTGGTCAAGCCTGCCTCTTTGAACCGCGCATCGCCCGTGCGCATCAAAGCAACAGCGTCTATGCCCAGCAGATCAAGGGTGGCAATAATCTCGGCTTTGGAAGGTGCGGCATTCACATAATCCGCAATCACGGGATCAAAGCCTTTGTCCTGCAACAGTTGCAAGGTTTGGCGGGACTTTGAACAGCGCGAATTGTGCCAGATGGTTGGTTGGATCATAGGTATTTATCGTTCTCAATGCCAATAGCTTGCGAAATATGGTCAAACCCGTCTTGTTTCAACAAGTCGTCAAGATCGCGTGCAATTTTATTCACCAGTGAAAACCCGCCATAAACAAGGGCGGTGTAGAGTTGTATAGCAGAGGCCCCGGCTTTGATCTTGGCATAGGCTTGCTCTGCTGATGATATGCCACCAACCCCGATAAGCGGCACTTCTCCGCTAAGTTGTGTTGCGAACTGCGCCAACACTTGCGTGGACATTTCAAACAAAGGCGCACCAGACAGCCCGCCAGTTTCTTGCGCGTGCTCGCTATGCAATCCTTCGCGTACAACCGTGGTGTTGGTTGCAATCACCGCATCAATCCGCGTCATGCGCGCAACATAAGATATGTCTTCAATATCGGTCGGGGTCAGGTCTGGGGCCACTTTGAGGAAAATCGGAATTTTAACCTCCAGCAAATCACGTGTCTCCATAACCCCTGCAATCAATGCCGAAAGCGCACTACGCCCCTGAAGATCGCGCAGTTTTTCGGTGTTGGGCGAAGACACATTAATCGTAGCAAAATCCACATAAGGCCCACAGACCTCTAGCACTTTGACATAATCTATCGCGCGGTGTGAACTGGCTTTGTTGGCGCCAAGATTCAGGCCCACAATCCCAGTATCAGGGCGTTGCGACAGGCGATTAGCAATTACCCGCATACCTTGATTGTTAAATCCGAACCGATTGATTGAGGCGTGGTCTTCGGTCAATCGAAACAGGCGCGGTTTCGGATTGCCGTCTTGCGGTAACGGTGTGGCGGCCCCTACTTCAATAAAGCCAAAACCCGTTTTCAAAAGTGGGGCTACCGCTTGTGCGTTTTTGTCAAACCCTGCCGCCAACCCAATGGGATTAGGCAGATCAAGCCCTGCTAAAGTGCTGCGCAACCGGGGCGATGTATAAGGGCCTTTGCCGGTTACCAACCCCATGTTCAGCGATTTAATCGCTAGGGTGTGGCCCGTTTCAGGGTTCATATGGTTGACTGCCGCCAGCCCGATTTTTTCTATAATACTCATACCATTTCCTTCGGAAACCGGTGCTGCCCGTCTATCAACGGCAAAGGTTTGACCCATGCAACATTTATTTCTTTCAGCTTACCATAAAGATGTGGAAATAACTCGCCCCCTCGCGAAGTTTCCCATTTCAAAGTATCCCCAAGCCCTTTTTCGTCAATGGCTAGCAGCATTAAACCATCCGCGGCCGCAAAATGTTTAGCGGCAGTTTCAGATGCCAGCAAAGCTGTAGAGAAGTGAATAAACCCATCATCCAGATCAACAGGTGCCCCCAGAGTTTCACCATTTGCATGAAACGCTTTCCATTCATCGTTGCGAAAGATTTTATAGATCATCATGAATGTCAGATGCCGCGCAGTATGGCATTGGTCAAGTGCAAAGCGGCTTTGTGCTGTGAAAAGACTGTAAATATAGGGGTGCAGTCTTGCCAATGAATGGTTTTTCGTGTCGGATGACATGAAATTAAATCATCATAGTGTAGCCATGGCCAAACAACATTATAATCTGCCGTCACTTAAAATGCTGGCGACGTTTGAATGTGCAGCAAGGTGCCGCTCATTCAAACGTGCTGCCGCTGAACTAAATGTTACATCAAGCGCAATAAGCCATCAGGTGAAATCCCTCGAACAAGAGTTGGGGTTTCGGTTGTTTGAGCGGGGGCATCGTTTGGTTGAACTAACCTCTGAAGGCCGGGAATTGATGGAGGTTCTGACCACCAGTTTCACGAATTTAGCAAGCGTTGTCGGGCAGTTGCGTAACAGGCATGAAATGCCGCATTTAACCATCGGTGCCACCACGGCGGTTTCGTCGCTTTGGCTGACCCCGCGGGTCACACGGTTCTGGCGTTCACACGGGGATATTACTGTAAGTCAAAATGTACGAGACCGCCCTTTTGTACGGCCTTTACAGCCAGATTTAGTCATAGAATATGCAATTACCCCACCAAATGAAGAAGCTGTCAAACTGTTTGGTGATACGTTAATCCCTTTATGCAGCCCGTCTTTTGTATCTGGAAATACCAGCGCATTAAAGACATTGGCCGAAGCCCCGCTTATTCATTTGGACGCGGCCGAAACCAACTGGACAAATTGGCCAAACTGGTTCAGTTCACAAGGCTTCGCAGGCCCGATTACGACCCGCCAACGGGTGAATAATTACACTATTGCGTTGCAACTTGCGCAAGACGGTGTTGGCATTGTCTTGGGTTGGAAAAGACTGGTTCAACCCTTACTTGAAAGTGGGCAACTTGTTGCTATTTCTCCCTATGCAATTGAAGCACCAGGTGCTTTCTACCTGGTTTTTAAAAATGGGGCCGGAGCGCGTAGAGAGGTGCAAAGCTTTAGCGATTGGTTATTGGCAAATATTGAATGAATTTAATTCATCTTAAGATGAATTCTTTCTATATTGCGAATTACACGGTGGCATGAAAAATGCATCACACCATTAGGGAGATTTCCATGACTGAGTCTACAGATTTTGATTTATCCAAAGTAACCCGTCCGGTGAATGTGGCCCATGGCCTGCCGAATGCACATTATATTGATGATGCGGTCTATGCAAAAGAACGTGAAGCGGTGCTGTTTAACAACTGGGCAGGCGTTGGTTTTGCCAAGGATGCGCCCGAAGCAGGCGATGCCATGCCAGTTGATTTTCTGGGCATGCCGCTGTTGATTTTGCGCGATCAGGACGGTGTGGTGAAAGTGTTTCAAAATACCTGTCGCCATCGCGGCATGATATTGGTTAAGGACAAGGGCAATATTCGCGGTACAATCCGCTGCCCGTATCATTCATGGTGCTATGGTTTGGACGGCATATTGCGCTCTACCCCGCATGTGGGCGGGCCGGGGGTGAATATTCATGAAGATATCAAGCGCAATGAACTTGGTCTGTTTGAAATTCGCAGCCACGTTTATATGGGCGTGGTGTTTGCCAATATCTCTGGTAAGGCACCGGCATTTGAAGATGCACATGCCGATCTGCTGGAACGTTGGAAAAACTTCGATCAGCCGATGCTGCACAGCGGGGATGATAGCTCGTTCAAGCTGGAGGTGAAGTGCAATTGGAAGCTGGCTGTCGAAAACTATTGTGAAAGCTATCACTTACCTTGGATACACCCCGGTCTGAACAGCTATTCACGTCTGGAAGATCATTATCATCTTGAAAAACGTGATAAATATTCCGGCCAGGGCACGCGTGTTTACCGCCAGTTGGTTGGTGAAAACGGCCAGGTGTTTCCTGATTTTACCAATCTCGCGGAGAAGTGGGACACGGCAGGCGAATATGTGGCGGTCTATCCGAATGTTTTGCTGGGTGTGCAGCGTGACCATACTTTTGCGATTATTCTTGAACCCAAAAGTAAAGAGCAAACTGTTGAACATGTCGAAGTTTTTTATGCCACTAATACAGCGCTTAGTGATGAATATGCTGATCTGCGTCAGGAAAATACGGCACAATGGAAAGGTGTTTTCCTTGAAGATGTTTTCGTTGTGGAAGGCATGCAAAAAGGTCGTCACGGGGTGTTCTTTGATGGTGGAAAATTCGCCCCTGCAATGGATGGCCCAACGCATATGTTTCATGAATGGGTGGCCAATCAGGTCAATGCAGGCAATCAAAAGGCGGCAGAGTGAAACTTGAAGCACTTGATGCAGCCTTACTGATCGCACATGAAAAAAACGATTTGGAACAACTTGTAAAGCTTTACCGAAAAGCGGGTTTGTCGTGTATTGACACAAATAATGTCGATGCAGGCTGTTTTTATCTGACACATGCCTATATTTTTGCCCTAGAGGGCGGCTGGCCTGAAGCGACAGAAATACACAGAACTTTAATCGCCTATGGGCGAGAGGAATAATACGATGAAAACCCATGCACAAGCAGTTGTGATCGGTGGCGGCTTGATCGGCTGCTCAATACTTTATCACCTTGCCAAATTGGGCTGGACAGATGTTGTTTTGCTAGAACGCGATGAGCTGACATCGGGCTCAACCTGGCACGCGGCCGCAGGCCTGCACGGACTGCATGACAATAACAATATCTCGAAACTGCAATATTACACCATGAACCTGTATAAGGATCTGGAAAAGGAAACCGGGCAGGGCTGCGGTATTTTCCAACCCGGCGCATTGTATCTAGCGCAGACCGAAGAACGCGAACACCAGTTGCGCATTCAGGCCGCCAAAGCGAAATACTTCGGGGTGGATTTTTATGAGCTGTCAATTGAAGAAGCCCTAAAAAAGAACCCGCTGATCAATTTTGACGGTGTCCGTTGTGTGATGTTTGAACCTGATGGCGGTAATGTTGATCCTTCAGGTGTAACAATGGCTTATGCGGCAGGTGCGCGCCAAATGGGTGCGGAAATTCACCGCTTTACCCCTGCAACCGGCACAATTCAGCAACCCGATGGCAGCTGGATTGTTGAAACCCATAAAGGCAATATACATACGCAATGGGTGGTAAATGTAGCGGGCTTATGGGCACGCGAAGTGGCAGCATTGGCTGGCTTTAAAATGCCGTTGCAGCCAACCGAGCACCAGTATTTCGTCACTGAATCCATTCCTGAAATTGAAGCACTGGATTTCCGCCTGGCTTCTGTCGCTG
This sequence comes from uncultured Amylibacter sp., assembly GCA_964195605.1. GTDB lineage: Bacteria > Pseudomonadota > Alphaproteobacteria > Rhodobacterales > Rhodobacteraceae > Amylibacter. Next base: position 11,489 of record CAXMSA010000044.1, on the reverse strand, counting down.
ATCGTGACGGCGAATATTATATGCGCCAGGAAGGTAACGGCCTGTTGATTGGTGCTTATGAGAAAAACCTGAAGTTTTGGGCGGAAGAGGGCACACCACTAGGTTTCGGGCATGAATTGTTCGCTGATGACCTTGATCGGATCATGGACAATGTGATGCGCGCGATGGATCGCGTACCTGTGGCCGCGGATGCGGGCATCAAACGCGTGATCAACGGCCCGATGATCTGGTCTCCGGATAGTTCGGCACTTTATGGCCCAGTGCCTGAGTTGCGCAATTACTTCACATGTTGCGGCATCATCCCGGGCTTTTCGCAATCAGGCGGGTTGGGGTTAATGACCGCACAATGGATTATTGAAGGTGAACCAGAGCTCGATATGTTCCCATGGGATATTGCGCGTTTTGGTCACTGGGCCGACAAAAAATTCACACTGGAAAAAGTCGCGGATCAATACGCCAAGCGCTTCGCCATCCACTACCCATTTGAAGAACGCAATGCAGGCCGTATGACCCGCCTGCGTCCGGTTTATGAAAAGCAAAAATCACTGGGTGCGGTGTTTGGCCTGAACTACGGTTGGGAACACCCGCTTTGGTTTGCGGGCGAAGGCGTCGAGGGCAAAGAAAGCTACGGCTTTACCCGTCAGGACTGGTTTGAGCCTGTGGGCGAAGAATGTAAGGCATTGCGCCGTGATGTTGGTGTTATCGACGTGTCCAACTTCGGCAAATATGAGGTCAAAGGTGCAGGGGCCGCCGCTTGGCTGGACAAGATCATTGCCAATCACATTCCTAAAGAGGTCGGGCGGTCATGCTTGACACCACTTCTGGGTGCGCGCGGCGGTATTGCCGGTGACTTTACCGTGACCAAACTGGATGAAGAGCATTACTTCATGGTGGGTTCCGGCATTGCTGAACGCTATCACCAGCGGTATTTCAATGCAGTTGAACGCCCTGACACTGTCAGATTTGAAAGCGTGACCGAGGCATATTGTGGCTTTAATATCGCAGGGCCAAGATCGCGTGAATTACTGTCACGGATGACACAGGCCGACCTGTCCAATGACAATTGGAAGTTTATGCACTCAAAGCAAATCACCATCACAGGGATTGAAGCCATTGGCATTCGTGTGTCCTTTACTGGTGATCTGGGTTGGGAGGTCTATGTGCCGACAGAACACCAGCTGAAGCTATACGAAGCCTTGCTTGAAACGGGTGCCGATCTTGGTGTGCGCCCTGTCGGTGGGCGTTCGCTTGGTTCTTTGCGTATCGAAAAGGGCTACGGCAGTTGGTCGCGTGAATATTCGCCTGAATACTGGCCGCAAGAGGTTGGTCTGGATCGTCTGATCAAAATGGACAAGCCGGAATTTCTGGGTAAAGAAGCCTATGCCAAGATCAAAGATAAAGCACCGCGTGAATTGTTGGTCAATCTGGTTGTGGAGGTTGATAATGCCGATGCATCTGGGGGTGAACCGATATTCTTACCTGACGGCACACCTGTGGGCCGTGTCAGTTCGGGGGCTTACGGCTTTAACGTAGAAAAATCTCTGGCGCTTTGTTTTATCAAAACTGAATACGCCGTTGCAGGCGCAGAGTTTGATGTGGCAATCTTGGGCAAACCGCACCGCGCAGTGATGCTTGATGCGCCCGCCTTTGATCCCAAAGGCGAACGCTTGCGCGGATAATCTGTAAAAAACCGTACGCATTTTGAGGCAGAGCATTCTTACAAAGGGTGCTCTGCTTTTTTATGTGGGAACGTTTTAAGCGCGCCAGAACGGCTTGTGCTGTTCAATTAAAGCTTGATCGGGTGTTGCCCCGATATCTTCTAACTGCCCAAAAGACATTGTACTTAAGTTACGGCGGGAATTGTACCTATCTTTCCACGTCACGACTGTATCCGCAAATTGAATTGCACAGATAGAGATCAGCGGCAGCTGTCCCCGATGGGCAAGTTTCAGTGCGATTGAAGCGGTATGTGCGTGTGTATAGGTCATTTTCCTTACTTTCTACATTGTGTTGGTACAATTATTATTGTACTTGTAAATATGTGGTACAAAGATTCGCATTGTAACGCTATAGGAATATTGTAATGGGTACAATTTGGCAGCCAACCCTAGCTGATTTTGATGGGCCGAAATATAAAGCGGTTGTCGCCGCACTTCGGGTCGACATTGCCAAAGGCCTATTGAAATCGGGTGATAAGCTGCCGCCGGTGCGCGAACTTGCCTGGGAAATACATGTGACACCCGGCACGATTGCGCGGGCTTATCAAGATGGCATCTCTGAGGGCCTGTTGCAGGCAACAGTCGGTAGCGGCACATTTGTGGCCGAAGCAAAGGCAAGCCTGCCAGAGATTGACCGCCACTCTGAGATTACCCGAGATCAGCAGATCAACCTACGCAATAGCAACACTACAAACGTTGGGCAGGCCGCCGCGATCAAACGCGCGATGATCCGTGTTGCCGAAACCAAAGCCAGCCGGTATATGGACTACCCTGAACGTGAAGGCCGCCATACTATATATCCGCATTTGGTGCAGTGGATGCGCCATTCCAACATTCAGGCCAAGCCCGAAAACCTGATCGTCACCAATGGTGGGCAAAATGCGCTGACATTGGCCACGGCTGCGATCATGGCAGACGGTATAGGCGTGGTTGCAATAGATGCGCTGACCTATCCGGGCATTCGCTTTGCGGTGCAGGGTCAGCGTTCTGAACTGATCGGTATTGAAACCGATCAACATGGTGTCATGCCAGATAAGATCGAACAGGCCTATCGGCGCAAAGCTTTCAAAATGCTTTTCACCTCTTCAAACGTGTTAAACCCGACAACGGGTGAGATGCCGCTGGAACGGCGCCTTGCGATTGCCAATCTGGCCCGAAAGCTTGATTTCCAGATTATCGAGGATGATTGCTGGGGTATCGGCCCGGCCAAACATCCAAGCTTTAACAGTATCTGCCCAGAACGGGCTTGGTATCTGTCGTCATTTTCTAAATCCGTCACTGCAGGTTTGCGGTTCGGTTATTTACTTTGTCCACCCGACAAATTCGCAACCGCATCACGCTTGATGCAAACTGCCAGCTTTGGCGTGTCGCGGGCCGTGGTCGATATCGCTGAAGAATTGCTGGTGTCAGGGGATGCGGCCAGTATTCGTGCCAATGTGTTGGAACGGGTTAGCCAACGGGTTGAATTTACCGTAAATCTGATGGGGAAATGGGATATTTCATGGCGCAGGGACGTGCCGTTTATCTGGCTCAAACTGCCGCGTGGTTGGCGGGGTTCATCCTTTGCCAGTGCTTGTGAGCGTGAAAATATTGTGGTGCGGGCTGCCGATGAATTTGCTCTGAATAATATGCCGATACCACATGCTGTACGCATATCGGTAAATTGCAATATCCCGCAGGATATGCTTGGCCGCGCGTTTGCGAAAATAGATACACTATTGGCGCACCCGCCAATGGATGTAGACGGATAGATGCGCTAGCTCAGCCTTTAACTATAAAGGGTTTGCAATCCTTCAAAGGTACTTGACGGGTCGCGCGGCTGTTTCTGCTTTTTGCGCCTTGCTTCAATTCCGTTACGCATGGTGCGCTCAGGTTTTGCTGAAACCGTATCTGATCTGCCTTCACCCCTGCTAGGGGGTGTAAGCGCAGATGGGCTGTTCAGCGGAAGATTGCTTTTCACTGCCATTGGTCTGCTCTTTCAGGTGTGCCCGCATTGGTGCGGGTCTTATACTGTAGGCTTGCGCGGAATTTTGTCAAAATTTAGGCGGTGGTAGGGTAAGTATAAGGGGGTTTTATACAGTAGTTTTGGGCAACGATTTTAGGGCGTGTTTGCCCCAAAACAGTTCTTTATCGCCTGAATATCCAAGACAGGCATTTGCCATACGCTTGCCATACAGCCGTTTTTAACGCAAATCAGGCGGTGTCGCTTCAGCTTTCAGCTCTGCAATCACCGCGTCCAAATCGTACACTGATGTGCGTTTGTCACCTAAGCGGCGCACCGAAACCGTGCCCTCGTCTACCTCGCGCATACCCACGGCCAAGATAACCGGAACCTTGCCTAACGAGTGTTCACGCACCTTATAATTGATCTTTTCATTGCGCATATCCGCCTCGGCACGAATGCCTGCGGCTTTCAACTTCTCAACGGTTTCGGCCACGTAATCGTTTGCGTCCGACACAATCGATGCCACAACAACCTGACGCGGTGCCAACCATAACGGAAAGCGGCCTGCGTAGTTTTCAATCAATACACCAAGGAAACGTTCAAATGAGCCAAGGGTGGCACGGTGTAGCATCACAGGCGTATGTTTTGCCCCGTCATCACCGACATATTCCGCCTCTAACCGCTCAGGCAGTACGAAGTCGGCCTGAAGCGTGCCAAGCTGCCATTCACGGCCAATGGCATCGGTTAGTTTGAAGTCCAGTTTCGGGCCGTAAAATGCACCTTCTCCAGGGTCGACTTCATAGGGTAAATCCAGCTTCTTGATTGCGTCTTCAAGGGCCTCTTCTGCCTTGTCCCAAACCGCGTCGGAACCAGCGCGAACATCTGGTCGTGTAGAGAATTTTATATCAAATTGTTCAAACCCCAAGTCTTTGTAAACACTTGATAAAAGTTCGATAAACTTCTTGGTTTCAGAGGCGATTTGATCTTCTGTACAAAAGATATGCGCGTCATCTTGGGTAAAGCCGCGTACCCGCATTAACCCGTGCATAGAGCCCGAGCTTTCATAGCGGTGGCAAGAGCCAAATTCGGCCAGTCGCAGGGGCAGATCACGGTAGCTTTTCATGCCCTGATTATAGACCTGAACATGGCAGGGGCAATTCATTGGCTTTAGCGCATTTACCCGCTTTTCATTCGCATGTTCTTCGTCAATTTCAGTGATGAACATGTTCTCGCGGTATTTTTCCCAGTGGCCGGATGCTTCCCACAGTTTGCGGTCAACAATTTGCGGGGTGTTAATTTCTTGATAACCATCTGCGATTTGGCGGCGACGCATGTAATCTTGCAATACGCGGTATAATATCCAACCGTTCGGGTGCCAGAACACCATGCCAGGCGCTTCTTCCTGGATGTGGAACAAATCCATTTCGCGGCCGAGTTTACGGTGATCGCGCAAGGCGGCCTGTTCCAGCATATAGAGATGCGCTTTGAGGTCTTCTTTGTTTTTGAAAGCCACACCGTATATGCGTTGCAACATTTGATTGTTACTGTCGCCGCGCCAATAGGCACCCGCCACAGACATCAGTTTGAAACTATCTGCCGGTACTTGCCCCGTATGTACCAAATGCGGCCCACGGCACAGGTCCTGCCAGTCGCCATGCCAGTACATCCGCAGGTCTTCACCTTCGGGTATCATGCCGATCAGCTCGACTTTATAAGGTTCGTTATTATCTTCATAAAACTTTATCGCGCGCGCTCGATCCCATGTTTCGGTGCGTACCAGATCGCGTTTATTGATAATATCGCGCATCTTTTTTTCAATGGAAACGAGGTCTTCTGATGAAAATGGTTCGGCGCGGTCAAAGTCATAGTACCAACCATTGTTGATCACCGGGCCGATGGTAACTTTTACGTCAGGCCATATTTCCTGTACAGCGCGCGCCATGATATGGGCGCAATCGTGACGGATCAGTTCCAAGGCTTGCGCATCGTCTTGCATGGTGTGAATGGCAAAGCTTGCATTCGCGTCAATCGCACGTGACAGATCGCGGTGTTCGCCTTCGACAGAGCAACTGATGGCTTTCTTGCCCAAAGAGGTGGAAATATCTTTGGCAACCTCAAGGCCGGTTATGCCTGCGGGATAATTGCGCTGATTGCCATCGGGTAGGGTAAGGGTAATGTCAGCCATTGTGCTGTTTCCTCGTCATTTTGGCGCCTACGAAACGCCCGGTTGCGGTATGTAGTTTTAATGAATTCTAGGGCGGTAAAAGTCAATATGCAAAAAAAACGCCTCACCGGTATTCACGGCCCCGATATGCACTGGGGGTAAGACCGGTCATTTTATGAAATGCTTTGCGAAAAGCATTGGTGTTTTCATACCCGACTGCATAGCTGATTTGTTCGATGCTGCTGCGTGTGGTAGCAAGCTGTTCCTGTGCGTCTTGCAGGCGTAACATTTGCAGATAGGCACTTGGGGTTTTGCCTGTTGCAGCTTGAAACCGCCGTAGAAGCGTGCGTTCGGTCAGGGCTACATGTTTGGCCAACTCTGAGATTAGGACGGCTGACTGGAACTGCTTTGTCAGATAGTCTTGGGCTTTCAAGATTGCGGCGTCGCCATGTGATATATCATGCTTATTGCCACGGTATGACTTTTGGTCTCGCAACCCAGTATCAAGCACAAAAAAACGCCCGACTTCGCGCATGATTTTGGGCGAAAGAAGTTGTGCGATAATCTCTAGGCTTAAATCAATCCACGCCATCAACCCGCCCGCTGTAATGATGTCGCCGTGGTTGATTAGGATTTGATCTATATCCAGTGGAACGTCCGGAAATCGGTCACGAAAAGGCTGCTCTAATCCCCAATGTGTGGTGACAGTTCGTTTTGCACAAAGGCCTGCGTGTGCAATCAGGAAAGCACCAGCACAGGCTGAAGCGATAATTGTGCCTGCCTTATGGCGTTTTTGCAGCTCTGCATTCAGTGTTTGATTTGGCATGAGAAAATCACGCCGATCAAAGCTTGGTGGCAAGACAAGGATATCGCAGATCAAAGCGGTTTCTACCTGCCAGTTGGGTGCGTTGATGATTTGACAGTCAAGACCTGCCCTGTCTTCAGATCTGGCCAACCTGTCGGCATAAAAAAACATGTCTTGCATCCCGTAAAGTGCGGATTTTGACGAACCGGGGTAGGCCAGAATTTGGATTTTCTTGGGATGTGTCATGATATGTCTTTTGTGGCGTGTTTTATGTCTAGTCGGATACTGTTGTGCATGTCAACTCTGGGGCATGAATGGCGCAAATATAGAAATCAGGAGACTAAAATGATGAAAACAGCATTGATTGTAATCGACATACAAAATGATTATTTTGCGGACGGGGCTTTTTCTTTACCAGCAATGGAAACGGCGGCTGATCAGGAAGCTGCTTTGATTGCCAGATTTAGGGCTGCAGGTGCACCGGTTATCCATGTTCAACATATCATGAACCGTCCGAACCCGCCGTTTTTTATTGCAGGCAGTTTTGGTGAGGAAATTGCGGGTGCCGTGAAACCCGAAGCGAATGAGCTGGTAGTGACAAAGAATTACCGGAACTCGTTTCGTGACACAATTTTGAAGGCCACGCTAAAGGATTTGGATGTTTCAAATCTGGTAATCGTTGGAGCGATGACCAATAATTGCGTGGCGGCAACAACGCGGGCAGCTACGGATTTTGGTTATCAAGTTACTGTTGCCCATGATGCATGTGCCGCTGCAAACCTGCAATTCCAAGAGACTGTGGTGCCAAGCGATATGGTGCATGCGACAATTATGGCCGCCATGGGAATGCAAGGTGCGCAGGTTGTGGCTGCATCAGAAGTAGTGCTGGATAAACCAGAAAACTAGTTTAGTAATTAGCTTTGTGTTTAAGTTGAAATTCATGGGGTATGCCAATGTCAGAGCCAGCTACATTTGAAGCAATATCGGGCCGTAAAATTGCCTATCGCAAAACCTGCGGTACAGCGCCGGGGGTCGTGTTTCTAGGTGGTTTCATGTCTGATATGGAAGGGACGAAAGCGACATATCTGGAAGGCTGGGCCCGCGATCAGGGCCGCGCCTTTTTGCGCTTTGATTATTCCGGTCATGGGCAATCCTCTGGCGTATTCGCCGATGGTTGTATCGGTGAGTGGGCCGATGATGCGCAGCAGGCTATTTTGGAGTTGACTGCTGGGCCGCAAATATTGGTTGGGTCATCTATGGGCGGTTGGATTGCATTGTTGATGGCCAAACGTATTCCACAAAACATATCAGGGCTTGTGGGGATTGCTGCCGCACCGGATTTCACCGAAGACAGTATGTGGGATGGGTTCTCGGATGATCAGAAAGCCGCGATTATAGAAACCGGGCAGTTGGCACTGGAAAGCGATTATTCCGATGAGCCTTATATCATTACCAAAAAACTGATCGAAGACGGGCGTAACCAATTGGTATTGCGCACACCACTTAACCTGCCGTTCCCGGCGCGGTTTTTACATGGCACGGCTGACACGGATGTGGATATATCCGTTGCATTGCGGTTGTTGGATCATGCTGCTGGGAATGACCTGCGCCTGACCCTTGTGAAAGGCGCAAACCACAGCTTTTCCGAACCCGAAAACCTGTCGATGATCAGGCGCGCCATTCATGCGGTGACGATGAAAGTTTAAAGCAAGGTTCCCACGACAACCACAAGCAGGCCAATAGCCGATAAAAAGAATGCGGCCATGTTGATCGCAACAAGGCCTTTTAGGCGCGCGGTCAATTCTTCGCCCTCCAAGCCTTCTTTGCGGGCTTTGAACGCTTTTGCGATGCAATAGATCAGGCCAACCATCCCAAGGCCTGTAATAGCCACACCTGCAATTATCAAACTATCCATATAGATCTCCTGTTACGGCGCGTGTAAACGGTTTGCAAATAATCGGCAAGATGTCTTGTGGGGCGCGGCGTGCTTGGGTAATCAGGGGTTCTGTTGAATAAAGGATTCTAAAATGAATGATACTACTGCCCCCGGGTCTTACCGTGTTGCTGCCGATGAACTGCGCTCTTTTATTGAACGGATCGAGCGACTGGATGCTGAGAAAAAAGACATTGCCGACCAGCAAAAAGAAGTGCTGGCCGAAGCCAAGTCGCGCGGTTATGACACCAAGGTTATGCGCAAACTTGTGACCATGCGCAAAAAGGACCCGCAGGAGATTTCCGAAGAAGAGGCGATTCTGGAACTTTATCGTGAAGCTTTGGGCATGTAAGGACTAGATATTAGCCGAATTGGCGCGGTTGGATGGTTTGGAGGCCCTCCATCCGCTCTATATAATACCAGTCATCTTCGTAATTATGGGTCAGTGAATGAACTGTTTTCTGTGTCCATTCAGGGCAAGTTACGCTGTCATCTGAACTGGGAAACTTTTCCAGAAAACTTGATTTAATACCTTCAAAATCTTCCTTGGTACGTGGTGGATGATCTTCGATATGCTTGTGCAATAACTGGGCACCGTTCAATGTTAGGCTTGCATTAATACGCGCAGAGTTCCCCACTAAATCTTGGCTGTTTGAAATGCCGGAAAAAGCTTGCGCCACATCACGCCATATTAAAGGGTAATCTTCATAACGCCATACAGTAAGGGGGATGTCCATACGTTTGCCCCGTAATCTTTGCAGGAATGCTGACCATCTTAAGCTGGATGGGTTCACATCTTTTAAGAAGTCAGTGTAACTGCCAAAAGAGGCACTTAGCAAACTTTGGGCGTAACAAGAGGGCAGGAAACTAGCCGGATTGCGGGTTGAGGAAAAAAGCTGCATCTGATTGTCACCAAATAGAGTTTGCAGTTGATGGATAAGTCCGGTTGTACGCGGATAAAATAACTCTTTACCAAAAGGGTGTGTGACACTGCCAACAATATTCGGGTTTACCAAAAGCAGTTTTTTGATATCCTCCCCCCGGGTTAAAGAATGCATTAATAACCCAATGGCTTCCGCTTTATCCCCACCCCCTGCAATAGCTTTCAGGGCACTGTTTATATGGCGTAAAGCAGTTCGTGTACTTGCGTAAAAAAGGGTACCCTGAGCTTCCAGTAGGTGAGCGTTATTAGACAAGATAGATGCCATGTGTCGGCTGGCCGTTTTATGAGGTCCCACATAAATGTTAATATCCATCAACTCTGTCCTTCAGTGACGTAAAAAAATTCACCCGCGTTCTGGACAGTAAAATAGCTTTGCTTTATGCGCGAAGCAATGGTTGTTACGTCAGAAAATAAAACGAAACGAGTGCGCACGAGGCGATTTGATGCTTTGTCTGTTGCTGCCTGTATCATAGCTGCGATTATTTTGATTCCGATTATGGCTGTTATATATCTCGCATTTTATCCTAGTGAGAATATTTGGCCACATTTAATTCGCACAACATTACCACGTTATCTGTTTAATAGCCTTATTTTAATGATGGCAACCGGCTTGTTTGCGGGGGTTATGGGGGTTGCGACTGCTTGGCTGGTCGCAATGAAAGAGTTTCCGGGGCGAAAACTATTGGAATGGGCTTTGCTGCTACCTCTTGCCACCCCAACTTATATAGGGGCTTATGCACTGGTTGATTTTTGGGAATACGCAGGGCCGTTCCAAACCATACTGCGTGATGTTATGGGCTTCACTTCGGCCTCTGATTATTGGTTTCCGCAAACCCGTTCCCGCGGGGCGGCAATCGTGGTGTTTTCGTTTTCCTTATATCCTTATGTGTATTTATTGGCGCGTTCTGCATTTCGCGAACAATCCTCTAGCGCGCTGGAAACTGCACGCGCATTGGGGTGTGGGCCTTGGGCATGTTTTTGGAAAGTCGGCCTGCCGCTTGCGCGCCCGGCCATCGTTGTCGGCATTGTTATTGTGATGATGGAAACGTTGAATGATTTTGGTGCGGTAGAGTTTTTTGCAGTGCAAACCCTGACAACTGGTATTTTCACAGTCTGGCTAGAGGCCTCTAACAGCGGTGGTGCTGCACAGATAGCCACTGTCATGCTAAGCCTTATTCTTCTCTTGCTGATGCTGGAACGGATTGGCCGCAAGCAAAGCAGATTTCACCAGCTTTCCAAACATACGCGCCCGCCAGTGCGTGAAATACTGTCAAAACGCGCGGCCTTTGGCGCAAGTACTTTATGCGTTTTGATGATTGGTATCGGCTTTATAATGCCTTTTATGATCATGCTAAGCCACGCTATGAAAAATTTGGATTTGTGGCAAGATAGGGACCTATGGTCTGCGGCATTCACAACTATATGGGTTGGCTCTATTGCCGCCGCTTTAACTGTGGGGGGGGGCAGTATTCTGATCTATGCTGTGCGTATGTCACCCGCCAAATGGATAAGGTTTCTGCTTCCAATTACTGCAATAGGCTACGCAGCCCCCGGCGCAATTATCGGCTTGGGTATTCTGATCCCGATGGCTGCTTTTGACAATATGATAGCTGATTGGATAGAGGCTGCCACCGGTATGGATGTTGGCCTTCTGATCACCGGAACCGCTACGGCTGTTATCTTGGCGTATTGCGTCCGTTTCTTTGCCATTGCTTTTGGGGCTGTAGACGGTGCCCTTGGACGGATCACCCCAAGCATGAGCATGGCCTCACGCTCCTTGGGTCAATCCGCAGGAGGGACGCTAAAACGTGTCCACTATCCTATGATGCGCGGGTCATTGCTAACTGCAGGGCTATTGATTTTTGTTGATAGCTCGAAAGAACTTCCGGCAACTCTACTGTTACGTCCGTTTGGTTTTGATACGCTCGCAACCCATATTTATGGCTATGCTTCATTAGAAGATATTAATGGTGCCGCCCCG
>CAXMSA010000043.1:0-19601 GCA_964195605.1 uncultured Amylibacter sp. | reverse complement strand
TACACCGTCAAAACGGTCTAGCAGGCCGCCGTGTCCGGGGATAAGGTTGCTGCTGTCTTTGACCCCTGAGCGCCGTTTGATCGCAGACTCAGCCAGATCCCCAGATTGTGCCGCAATCGCCACAGGGATCGATGCGGCAATTAAAACCGGGTCTTGCCCTGCCACAAATACAAATACAGCCCCAACACATGTGGCAAGAACCCATCCGCCAATAGTACCTGACCATGTTTTCTTGGGGCTGATACGCGCCCATAGCTTTGGGCCGCCAATTGTTTTTCCAGCGAAATATCCACCTATGTCACTGGCAATAATACATAAAATCAACCAAAGCGTCAATATCAGGCCTTGTTCTTGGCGGAATACACCTAAAGAGGTTGTGGCAAAAATTATGATGAGAACAGACAGAAAGAGAGTTGTTTTTGATGTGCGATGGATTTCGCGTAATAACAAGCCCACAAATATTTGTAAGCCCAGAATAATCAAATGTGAAAGCCCCAAAGGATAGAAGGTCAGGAAACTGCATAAACCGACGATCATAGCCGAAACGACAGCAAGCACCCTGCGCCCGTCGTGCATACGGCTGATTTCCCATCCCATCAAGCTGGCCGCGATTATGAGCAATGTTCTGAAAACATCGCCGCCCTGCCAGATTGCCCAGCCTGCAACAACCATCATTACCACAGCAGATAAGAAGCGGGTTGTCAGGTCAGAAAAGTCGGCTTTTACTTTCATTTACCTATCGCTGAGCCAAACCGGCGTTCGCGCATCCGAAAGTTGCTGATCGCTTGTTCATAAAGGGCAATTGTAAAATCGGGCCAGGATTCTTCAATAAATGCGTATTCGGCATAAGACGATTGCCACGGAAGAAAGTTAGAGGTGCGGTATTCGCCAGAAGTGCGAATAACCAGATCAGGATCAGGCGTACCTGCGGTATCCAGAAAACCGCTAATGGTTTCTTGGGTTATATCGTTTGGTTGTAAGTCACCTGTCTGAACCGCTATCGCCATTTTACGGCTGGCACGCACCAGTTCATCACGCCCGCCATAGTTCAGTGCTATGGTTAGGTGCAGTGAAGTGTTATGCGCGGTTTGGCCTTCGACCCATTCCATCAAATTACGCAGCTCATCATCAAGCTGCGAACGCTCCCCGATAAATGTCATGCGCACACCTTCCGCCACCATATCCGCAGACTCGGCATAAATGTAACGTCTGAATATACTCATCAACCCCGACACTTCTTTCTTTGAGCGGTTCCAGTTTTCTGTAGAAAAAGCATATAATGTCAGATGCTTAACACCTAATGTTTTTGAAGTTCTCACTACTTTTTTAACCATACGCGCCCCGCGCATATGGCCATCTAGGCGCGCCAGCCCACGGGCTTCGGCCCAACGTCCGTTGCCATCCATAATGATAGCGACATGATTAATATCTTTAATAATTGAATTTGTCATAAAATTTAGAAGAGCTTCCTCTTTCTACCCCACTTAACTTAACTTAACTTAACTTAGCTTAATTTATACTTGCATAATTTCTGTTTGTTTTATTTCTAATGCACTATCAATGTTTGTAATGGCCGTATCTGTCAAGGATTGGATTTCGTCAGACCAGATCTTCTGGTCATCTTCACCCATCCCGTCAGCCTTGGCTTTTTTGATCTGATCCATACCATCACGGCGTACATTACGCACCGCAACTTTGGCGTTCTCAGCATATTGCCCTGCCACTTTGGCCAGTTCAGTACGGCGCTCTTCGTTCAATTCAGGAATTGGCAGACGCAAAATTGTGCCGTCCACCACAGGGTTTATGCCAAGACCACTGTTTCGGATAGCTTTTTCCACCGCACCCAACAAACCTTTATCCCAGACATTTACCGTAATCATACGCGGATCAGGAACATTGACTGTGCCGCATTGGTTAAGCGGCATCATTGCACCATAAGCGTCTACCATTACAGGCTCTAATATTGTGCCCGAAGCGCGCCCAGTGCGCAGACTGGCAAACTCGACCCGCAAGGCTGTCATTGTGCCATCCATACGGCGTTCAATATCGTCCACGTCAATTTCAATGTCAGACATTGCAGTCTCCTTTAACTATCGGTCTTAATCGGGCCTACAACTGTATATGTACCCTGCCCACGCAAAACACCAGCCAGACCGCCTGGTCTATCCAAAGAAAAAACAATGAGTGGTAGATTATTGTCACGTGCAAGGGCGATTGCAGACGCATCCATAACCCGCAGGTTTTTTTGCAGAACCTCGTCATATGATACATGATCATATCGCACTGCATCAGAGAATTTATTAGGATCCTTGTCGTAAATCCCGTCCACTTGTGTGCCCTTAAATATAGCCTGGCAATTCATTTCAGAGGCCCGCAAAGTGGCCGCTGTATCTGTGGTGAAATACGGATTGCCTGTGCCTGCGGCGAAAATACATACCCGTTTCTTTTCCAGATGTCGCACCGCACGACGGCGGATATAGGGTTCACACACCTGATCCATCGGAATGGCGGATATAACACGCGTATGTACTTTTAAGGCTTCCAGTGCACCTTGCATCGCAAGCGCATTCATGACCGTAGCAAGCATGCCCATATAGTCAGCCGTGGTGCGTTCCATGCCCTGCGCAGAGCCTTGCAGCCCGCGAAAAATGTTCCCGCCCCCGATCACAAGACAAATCTCAACATCCATGTCATGTATGGTTTTTACTTCTTCAGCAATACGTTCAACTGTAGGAGGGTGTAGCCCAAAGCCTGTATCGCCCATCAAGGCTTCGCCGGAAATCTTTAAAAGGACCCTTTTATACGCTGGTCTTTCGCCATTCTGCGACCCATCGGACATTATCGACTCCTTGAATAATTGTGCTTGTTGCTAATAATCCAAAATAGCGGTTTGTTGCAATGACAAACTGGGGGTAATTGCGCTAAAACTTGCTTAGAATCCCAAATAGAGTGCGCCCGTGTCCATCATCTTATCTGATAACAAACCAATTTTAATTGCAGGTCCGACGGCTTCTGGCAAGTCCGGCCTGGCAATAGAGATTGCGCAAAAAATAGGTGGGGCGATTATAAATGCGGATGCTTTGCAGGTTTATACAGGCTGGAATATACTAACAGCACGCCCCAGTGCCAAAGATTTATCACAGTGTCCGCATTATATGTATGGCCATGTTGCGATGGATAAATCTTATTCCGTGGGTGCATGGCTACGCCAGATAGAACCGCAGATAATGGAATGTATTAGGTGCGACGAACGTCCGATCATTGTCGGCGGTACAGGATTGTATTTTTCGGCTTTAACGCAAGGTCTGGCAGATATTCCAGAGATTCCCCTAAAAATACGTCAAATAGCAGATCAGATGGTTCAGGATCAGGGACGTGATGTTTTCGCAGAGATATTAAAACACAAAGACCCGGATACATACGCGCAAATAGATGTGCAAAACCCGATGCGCACCCAACGCGCATGGGAAGTTTTGACCGCAACCGGAACCGGGTTGTCCAGATGGCAAAAAAACCAACATCCTCCGTTAATCCCCGCAGCACAGGCCCATCTTATATCGCTGACAAGCGATACTGACTGGCTGAATGCGCGGATTGATAAGCGGTTTGACCTTATGCTTGCACAAGGCGCACTCGCGGAATGCCGTGCCGCTTTAGACAGTTGGTGGGATGAAACCCTACCCTCTTGTAAGGCCATCGGCGCAAAAGAGCTTATTTCACACCTTAAAGGCGAGTTGGGTTTGACCGAAGCCGTAGAAGCTGCAAAACTACAAAGCAGGCGTTATGCAAAACGTCAACGCACGTGGTTTCGCAGCCGTATGGCAGCGTGGAACGAATTGCATATATCAGACAATAAACCCGATTTATCCCAGATATTATAAGCAATTTATTGCCATATAAAAACATACCTTAAACACAAGCCTTTTAGAACAGCGCAGAATCGGTTATGTAAATATAAAGCAAAACTGGTAGGTTCACTTGACACATTCCCATCTTATACACAGCAAACAGACCATATGGGTTGGGGCTTTGGCATCCAGTGTGCGTAGCATAGAGCCAGAACTGCGCCTTGACGGTCAAAACGGTCTGCATAAAATCATGTGGCTATCCAAAGGTCATGCCCGGGTCTGCATCAACGGGGTAACACGGGGCATTGGCCCAAATACATTCATTTATGTCCCTGGTAACATTCCGCATAGTTTTGAAGTTGGCCTGCATACTTATGGATCATTCATTGCAATAGATCAGAGTGTTAACATCAACCTACCGCATCGGCCTTTTGTTTTTCCGGTTTTAAATATTATGCAACAGGCAGAAACTGCAAAACTCATTGATAGTATCGTCAGCGAGGCAACATCAGATATTGCAGGTCGGTTTATGGCGATTGAGGCTTATATCTCATTGCTGATGCTTCATGTTCTACGCCTGACTGGCGACAAGATTGAAAGCAAAAAAGAAACCGCGTCGCAAAGACTGATGCGTAAATTTGCCCGAATTTTGGAAAGCCAGTTTCGCTCGGGCCGCTCTTTGACCGAATATGCCGATGTTTTGGGGGTTACAACCACGCATCTTTCGCGGGTTTCACGTACGATGAACAATAAATCCGCCGGACGAATGATACAGGAACGCACTTTAAGTGAAGCAACATATTTATTGTTGCATAGCAATATAAAAATCCAGGATATATCTAAACAGCTTGGCTTTAGTTCACCAGCCTACTTTACCCGCCTATTCAATGCCAAAATGCACCAAACACCCAAAGATTATCGCAAATCTCAGGCCCGCGGCCCTGAAGAGATGCAACGGATCAGGGCGCGCGGCCTGTAATACCTACCCCGCATTCTGCACCTAAGGTACCCCATATCAGTGCATGCGACACCCCTATACTTGCGCTATTTCACACATCGGTTTAAGAGGCCCGTATCTGCCAGCAACTTGAAAAGGCCCGCCTTATGATCCCTCGTTATTCCCGCCCTGAAATGGTCGCCATCTGGTCACCAGAAACCAAGTTTCGTATCTGGTATGAAATTGAAGCACACGCCTGTGATGCAATGGCCGACATTGGCATGATACCGCGCGAAAACGCGGAAGCGGTCTGGAAAGCCAAGGATATTGAGTTTGATGTCGCACGGATTGATGAAATTGAAGCTGTTACCAAACACGACGTGATTGCGTTTTTGACCCATCTGGCCGAACATATCGGCAGTGATGAGGCACGGTTTGTGCATCAGGGCATGACCTCTTCAGATGTACTGGACACGTGTTTCAATCTGCAACTGGTAAAAGCATCCGATATTTTAATCGCTGACGTTGAAAAACTGCTTGAGGCATTAAAGCGCCGTGCAATCGAGCATAAGATGACCATTCGCATTGGCCGCTCACACGGTATTCACGCGGAACCGACAACAATGGGGCTGACATTTGCACGGTTCTATGCGGAAATGGATCGTAACCTGAACCGTATGAAAACCGCCCGTAAGGAAATTTCCACAGGCGCCATTTCTGGTGCGGTTGGGACATTTGCCAATATTGATCCGGCTGTAGAAGAACATGTTTGCGCCAAACTTGGGCTGGAACCAGAGCCGATTAGCACCCAAGTGATTCCACGTGACCGCCATGCGGCTTTCTTCGCAGCCCTTGGGGTTGTCGGGTCTTCTATTGAAAACATTGCAACTGAAATTCGCCATATGCAACGTACCGAAGTGCTGGAAGCGGAAGAGTTTTTCTCTAAAGGGCAAAAAGGTTCGTCTGCCATGCCGCACAAACGTAACCCAATCTTGTCAGAAAACCTGACAGGCCTATCACGCCTTGTGCGTATGGCTGTGGTGCCTGCAATGGAAAATGTTGCCCTTTGGCATGAGCGCGATATTTCACACTCTTCTGTGGAACGAAACATTGGCCCTGACACCTGTATCACACTGGATTTCGCATTGAGCCGTCTGACAGGTCTGGTTGGAAATTTGGTAATTTACCCTGATAACATGTTGGCGAACATGAATAAATTCCGAGGCCTTGTGATGTCACAACGGGTTCTTCTGGCTTTGACACAAGCGGGCGTCAACCGTGAAGACAGCTACAAGCTGGTGCAACGTAATGCGATGAAAGTTTGGGAACATGGCAAAGATTTCAAAACCGAACTGCTGGCCGATGAAGATGTTCTAAAGGCTCTAAGCGCGGAACAGATCAAAGAGAAATTTGATTTGGGCTACCACACCAAACATGTAGATACGATTTTCAAACGTGTCTTTGGATAAACAAGTTCACAAAAACGTTACTTCGTTAAAAGAGTGATATTTATCACTCTTATTGTTACCGTTTTACGTGTATTATGAATTATCTTTTCAACAATACTTAGAGAAGGTCGGCGTAACAAGGAACAGATAAACCTAACGGTTTGTGTTTATTGTGAGGAATTTTACCACAGCAGGATGCGTGTACTGCTTACGTCGACACTTTATTAACAAAAAAGGCCCCAGTTTTTCTGAGGCCTTTTTTTATATAATGTTTTAAAGTGCGTTTATACTTCGTCAAACACTTGCGACCGTGCCAGGCTCATCAGTTCGGCCATTTTTGCCCGAATTGTAGCTTCGTCAGATTTATCGCCTAAATCACCTGACAGCTTGCGGTAAACATCTTCGTCTCCCGCTTCTTCAAAATCTGATTTGATCACTTCTTTGGCGTAAGCATCAGCTTCATCGCTGGACTTACCCATTAAATCCGACGCCCACAGGCCCAATAATTTGTTGCGGCGCGCTTCTGCCTTGAATTGCATTTCTGCATCATGGGCAAATTTATTTTCAAATGCGTCTTCGCGGTCATCAAATGTGCTCATCCGTGTTCTCCTTAGGGGATTCTATTCCTCACCATTTATGATAGCAAATAAGCTGGACCACAAGGTGTGGCATGAATGAACTTGCTGCATGTTTTAGGACGGCTTATAGAGTTCATAAGAATGGGGATAATGAGTCCCTACCCCTCTATGAGACGGAGCCCCATATGGCCAAGGGTAAGAAAATTTACGAAGGTAAAGCGAAAACATTGTATGAGGGCCCAGAACCGGGCACTATCATTCAGTATTTCAAAGATGATGCAACTGCGTTTAATGCGGTGAAAAAAGATGTGATTGACGGCAAAGGCGCGTTGAACAACCGTTTTTCCGAACATTTTATGCTGGGGCTGGAAAGTATCGGCCTTCCGACCCACTTTATCAAACGTCTGAACATGCGCGAACAACTGGTCAAGCGTGTTGAAATTATCCCGCTGGAAGTGATCGTGCGCAATGTGATTGCAGGCTCTATGTCCAAACGGTTGGGTATTGAAGAGGGCACCGTTTTAAGCCGCCCGATTGTAGAGTTCAGCTATAAAGATGACAGTCTTGGCGACCCGTTGGTGGCTGAAGAACATATTTTGGCACTGGAATGGGCCACACAACGCGAATTGGACGATATTATCGCCATGGCTTTGCGGGTAAACGATTACATGTCAGGTGTGATGTACGGTGTCGGTATCAAGCTTATTGATTTCAAGATAGAAATAGGCCGCCTGACGACGGATGATTATCAACAACTGGTTATCGCAGATGAGATCAGCCCCGATAGCTGCCGCTTGTGGGACATTAAAACCAACGAGAAACTGGACAAGGATGTGTTTCGCCGCGATTTGGGTTCCCTGACAGATGCTTATTCAGAAGTGGCTAGGCGTTTGGGCTTATTACCCAAGAACACTGTGCAATCTGCACCTAAACTTGTAAAATAAAGGCTGGAATGATGAAAGCACGCGTACATGTCACTCTGAAAAATGGCATTTTAGACCCACAAGGGGCAGCCGTTAAACACTCATTAGGCACGCTTGGGTTTGAGGGCGTTGACCGGGTGCGTCAAGGTAAGATTATCGAGCTGGAACTGGCAGAAACCGATGTGGCAAAAGCTAAAGCGCAAGTGAATGACATGTGCGAAAAGTTGCTGGCAAACACTGTGATTGAAGATTATTCAGTGGAAATCCTGTAATGCGCGCCGCTGTCATCCAGTTTCCGGGTTCAAATTGCGATCGTGATATGGCAGTCGGCTTTGATCGTGCCTGCGGGCATAACAATAGCACCCAGATGGTTTGGCACAAGGAAAGCAGCCTGCCTGCCGGCTTGGATATCATCGGCATTCCCGGTGGTTTTTCCTTTGGCGATTATCTGCGTTGCGGCGCGATTGCGGCCCGCTCACCTATCATGCGTTCGGTTATCGAATTTGCCCAAAAAGGCGGCTATGTGGTTGGCATATGTAACGGCTTTCAAGTGTTGACAGAAAGCGGGTTGCTACCAGGTGTCTTGATGCGCAATTCCAACCTTAAGTTTGTCTGTAAGGACATTGATCTTAAAGTAGAAACTTCAAATTCCGCTTTCACAAATGCGCATAAAACCGGCGACATAGTCACCTACCCTGTGGCGCATCATGATGGCAACTATACTGCTGATCCTGAAACCTTAAAAGTTTTGCATGGTGACGATCGTATCGCTTATAGCTATGTGAACAACCCAAATGGTTCGATCGATGATATTGCTGGTATCTTATCTGACAATCGACGGGTCATCGGCATGATGCCCCACCCAGAACGCCTGAATGACCCGGCTTTGGGTGGCGAAGATGGTTCTAAACTGTTTGAAAGCATTGCAGGCACGCTGATTTCCGCTTAAAAAACTGAATACTGCGGTATTTTGCTTGAGCGTAGAATTTACTGCGCCTAATGTCTTAATATGGCAAACAACCCCCCAATAAACCCAGAGAACACGCAGCGTTCTAATATGTTTGTGCGCATTGGTGTGCTATTTCTGATAATAACAGCTGTTTCTGTCATGTGGCTGAGTAATCTCTATTTCACACAGCTTTTCAACAATTCAACGCGGGCCAATGCGGTGCGCCAATTGTCGTTATATAGTGGTCGTATTATCAGTGACTTACAGCGTAGCGCTGTGGTGCCATTGTTGTTATCGCGTGATACCACACTAATTTCAGCTTTGAATACGTCGGATTTTTTGACCTCATCACAACGTTTGATCAATTATCACGCAGATATAGGCACTAAAGAGATTTTTCTTTTAGACAGAGGTGGGCGCACGGTTGCATCTAGTAATCGCACAGAGCTGGGCCAGTTTTTAAAGGATAAACCTGTCTATGTGTCTGCTATGCGATCAAATGAAACCGTGTTTAGCAGCTTTGAGAAACATAAAGGCGGACGAGGGTATTTTTTCTCACGGCGGTTGGTCAGTGATAAGGTAGTTGCTGGTGTCATCGTCGTTGAGGTCGATCTGGGTGGGCTTTTTGATACCTGGTCAAAAAATGATGCCACAATTATTGTTACTGACTCAATAGGCACAATATTATTGTCAACGGAACGCCAATTTGAAAACCAAACTCTGTCACAGGCATTGTCAAACCAACCGGTTCTGTCAACAATGGAACGCGCATTGCGTGCAACAGGTGAATGGACAGGATCTGTGGCAGACGCATATATTCGCGGACAGCCTTTATTTCGCATTGATGAAAAAGTGCCGTTTCAAGGATGGAATATCGTTTACCTTGCTTCCTATGAAAGTATCCGCACCCGTGTTAATGGAATTCTTGCATTTGAAATAATGGGTTATGCGATGTTATTCGCGTTGATGTTTTACATCCTCTCAAAACGCGCCATTCGTAAAACCTTTGTGCTTCAGGCGGAATCAGTGGAATTACATGCCCTGAATGACCGGCTGACAGAAGAAATTTCTCAGCGCGAAGAAGCCGAGCGTAACCTGCAAGTCGCAGAACAAAGCTTGGCGCAAAGTTCTAAACTGGCAGCATTGGGCGAAATGTCAGCCGCGGTTAGCCATGAATTGAACCAGCCACTGGCAGCAATGCGCACCTATTTGGCAGGGGCAAAGCTTTTATTGAAACGCCGACGGCCCGAAGAAGCTATTGGCAGTTTTCAGCGTATTGATGATCTTATCGGCCGCATGGGCGCAATTACCAAGCAGTTAAAATCTTATGCACGTAAAGGCGGCGATGAATTGTATCTTATTGATTTGCGCAGTTCTGTGCATGCCAGCCTGTCAATGATGTCACCGCAGCTTAATCAGTTGGAAATTGAAATCAACGAAACTATGCCTAAATCCCCAATCATGGTGATGGGTGATGCCGTGCGGATTGAACAGGTTATCGTTAATCTGTTGCGCAATGCCATTGATGCGGTGAAAATGCAAAGTACCCGCCACCTAGATATTCTGCTGGTTGCAGGTGATATGGCCAAATTAACCATCAAGGACAATGGCCCGGGCATTGAGAATCTTGATAACCTGTTTGAGCCTTTTTACACAACAAAACAACCGGGTGAAGGTGTGGGGCTGGGGCTTGCGATATCCTCTGGTATTGCAAAAGACCTAGGTGGGCGGCTTCTTGCCAGAAATATCAAACCCCATGGCGCTGTGTTTGAGTTCCAGATACCATTGGCTAAAGAAGACGAAATAAAAGCGGCGGAGTAGGCAAATGGCCGAGCAGATCAAAATAGCAATCGTTGATGATGAACAGGATATGCGCGAAAGTATTTCGCAATGGTTGACCCTGTCAGGCTACCGGACAGTGACATATCCAAGTGCGGTTCATGCGCTCAAGGAAATCGACGCTGATTTTCCGGGGATTATTATATCTGACGTGCGTATGCCAGAGATTGACGGCATTCAGTTTCTGCGAAAAGTCCAAAGCATGGATAACACCATCCCGATGATCATGATCACCGGGCATGGGGATGTATCTATGGCGGTGGAAGCGATGCGCATCGGGGCCTATGATTTCCTAGAGAAACCGTTTGATCCCGAACGCATGGCTGAACTGGCCAAGCGCGCTGTACTGACCCGCCGTTTGACACTGGACAACCGTACTTTGCGCCGGGAACTGTCTGATGGCACGGTTCTATTGCGCAAGCTTGTGGGCTCCAGCCCGGTGATGGAACGTCTGCGCGAAGATATTCTAGATCTGGCGCAGGCCGACGGGCATATTCTGATTACCGGCGAAACCGGCACAGGCAAAAGCCTGATTGCACATGCACTGCACGCATGCGGTTCGCGGCAGGGTAAGAAGTTTATAACGGTAAACTGCGCTGCATATACCGAAGATGAACTATCAAGACGCCTGTTTGGCCCCAATGATGATGCAACCCCATTTCTGGAAGCATCCCTTGGGGGAACATTATGTCTGGAAGACATTGAAAGCCTGCCTGCATCGGTGCAAGCCAAGCTGTTAAATGCCATTGCCGAACATGATCGGGGCGATATTTCGCAATTGCGGATCATTGCTATTTCAAATGAACCAGACTCTAGCAACGCACTTGATGAAGTCTTGCGCCAAGACCTTTATTTCCGTCTTGCAGCAATGCAAATCACCCCACCGCCGCTGCGTCAGCGTGGAGAAGACATTCTAACGTTGTTTACCCGTTATGCGGAAAACTTCGCCGATGAATATGGCTGTGATCAGCCCGAGGTTTCGGCTGAAGATGCCGCCAGATTATTGCAAGCCCCTTGGCCCGGCAATATCCGTCAACTGATTAATTTGGCCGAACGTACGGTGCTGCAAAGCCGTCGGGGTAGCTATTCAATCTCTGGTCTGTTGATGTCTGACAGTGATCAGGACGCGCCAGATGTGATGGAAGATGGCAAACCGTTGAAGGAACATGTGGAAGCGTTTGAACGGATGCTGATCGACAATACAATGCGCCGTCACAAAGGATCAATCTTGTCGGTGATGGAAGAACTGAAACTACCACGCCGGACATTGAATGAGAAGATGGCGAAGTATAGTTTAAGCCGTTCGGATTATGTTGGGTAATGGGGATGTAAGGGATGGTGTCCTAGGTAGGACGCTACCTTAAATTTTTATTTTTATTTGTAATAAGTGTAATCTAAAAACTCCAAGAAACTTATATGGCTGCTCTGAGTCCAAACTGACGTTCTTCTGCGCTGTATCGAAGGGCAGCAATACGGACAGTGTGATTACGCAGTCCAAGTTTTTATGGGTTCGAGACGAAATAGTAAATTGTTAACAACGCACCAAAAATAATCACACCCATCCTGAGTGCCTTTTGTGGTTTTTTAATGATTAGGGGACCACCGAGATACCCGCCTACCGTGGCGCCCAGCATCATAATGATTGCGTGGGGAAGAGAAACCGCACCGCTGAAACCATAAACCGCAACAGAGAGCAGGCTGATTGCTGCGATGATGCTATTCTTCAGTGCGTTTGTGATGTGGAAATCATCGTAGCCGCTCAAGACAAGCGTCGCCAAGATTATTTGGCCGAGACCGGCACCGAAGTAGCCGCCGTAGATTGAAAACACAAAGAGAAGAAACATCGGAGCGATTGCCCCTCTTTTTGTGGGCCTTCCGTTTCGCCGTTCAACTGCATGTCGAATGTAAGGAGCAGCTGCGAATAACACTGTCGCAAACCCCATCAGATAGGGGACTGCGGACGCGAACAAGTCGCCTCCTAGGGTCACGAGAGCGAGCGCCCCAATAAGACCGCCCGTGGCGCCAGTCGCGAGTGGCGCGATCAGTTCTCGTCCGAGTGTCTTCAGTTCTGCCCTAAATGCTGGAAGAGCGGCGAAATTGCTGGGAACCAAAGCCACAAAGTTGGTAGCATTGGCCACAAGAGGCGTAAGACCAGACAACATTAGCGCAGGAAATGTGAAAAACGTTGCCCCGCCAGCCACAGCATTTAGGGCACCTGCTGCCACCCCAGCTACAAAAAGAAGCAGCGTCATTCCAATTCCAAGATCAAACATGGGCCAACCACACCTCATTCCAGCATCGCGAGCAAGGCTAAGCCAATACTGTTGACAACCTAGTGTCAGCAGTGATGTAAAAAGAAGACATTCGCCGAACAGTAGATTTGTCCGCACAGCCGACCTAAGAAAACTCTGTAGTGAAAGCTACGCTTCCTGTCTCAAAATAACAAAAAGCAACAGCGGCTTCACCTACGCCGATTACACAACTTCGACATAAAACCTATATCGTCACCGCCCCCGTACCCACGTCATAAAGCAGCTTCATATTAAGCGTGATCACCACCACGGCAATGATCCATGCCAGAATAGTCACCCATCTGGGGGCCGCAAGCCCGTTCATTTTGGCCTTGTCAGAGGTGAACATGACCAACGGGATGATAGCAAAAGGCAATTGGAAGCTTAGCACGACCTGGCTGAGTACCAGTAGTTTTGCGGTACCGCTTTCGCCGTATATCAAGGATACGATGACGGCGGGGATAATGGCAATTCCGCGCGTCACAAGCCGTCTGGCCCATGCCGGCATGCGCATCTGGATAAACCCCTCCATCACGATCTGGCCTGACAGGGTTGCGGTAACGGTCGAGTTCAGGCCGGAACACAAAAGTGCTACGGCAAATAATGTGGCTGCTAATGTGACGCCAAGGGTTGGGTCAAGCAAGCGAAATGCATCCTGGATTTCGGCCACATCATGTTGACCTGTGGTATAAAACGCGGCTGCCGACAGGATCAAAATACCCGCGTTGATGAATAGTGCGAATGTGAGTGCAATGGTCGAGTCTATTGTGCCCATCTTGATCGCAGAGCGTTTTTCGGCATCCGTGGGGCCAACCTGACGGGTCTGGATGATGGCAGAGTGCAGATAAAGGTTATGCGGCATCACCGTGGCCCCTATAATCCCAAGGGCCAGATAAAGCATATTGGGGCTTTTCAGGATGTCGGTTTGCGGGATGAAGCCTGATAAGACATCACCCAGAACCGGCTGGGCATAGATCATTTCCACCACAAAACAGGCGGCAATGACGGCTGTCAGGGCGATCACCACCGCTTCGAGTTTGCGAAAGCCTTTGCCTTGCAGCCACAGGATCAGAAACACATCAAGTGCGGTGATTACCACCCCTATTTCAAGTGGGATGTTGAATAACAGGTTCAGGGCGATGGCAGTGCCGATCACCTCGGCCAGATCGGTGGCGATAATGGCAAATTCAGCCATAACCCATAGGCCGCGCGCCACCCAAGGGGCGTAGGCATCACGGCAGGCTTGTGCCAGATCGCGCCGCCCTGCAATACCTAAGCGCACGCATAGGGCTTGCAAAAGGATTGCCATGAAGTTTGATAGCAGAACCACGGACAAAAGCGTGTAACCAAAGGCAGAGCCACCTGCGAGCGATGTGGCCCAGTTGCCTGGGTCCATATAACCCACTGCCACCAGATAGCCTGGGCCGATAAAGGCCGAGAACCGCCGGAATGCCCCGCCCGAGATCATCGGGACGCTGGAATTCACCTCTGGTAATGACAACAGGGTTGATTTACTTTGCCAACCACTTTTGGGTTGTTCTTTGGATTGTTCTGTAAGCACGTTGGTTTAGTCTCTTATATGCTAATCATTCTCATTTGCATATATGTTCAATCTACACACCTCGTCAAGAGATCGTTTTCAGAGTCTTTTCCAAATCGCCGTAACCAGTAAACCGCTGTTCCAGCGGCAGGCCCAGTTTATCGGCGCATTCTTGTGCTTTGGCATCCAGTGCGGGGTCATTAACCTGTGCTTGATAAACCACTTTGGTGTAATTGCCGAAATACATATCGCGCAGCTCAGGATGGCGATCCAACCCCATGGGTTTAATCACGAAGGCATCGAACTGTTTGACCAGAAAATCGGTTAGGTAAAATGCGGTGATTTCATCTTCAGAGGTTTTGGCAAAGGTCTCATTGCCTTCAAAAAAGCTGTAACAATGCGGCCCATCAACCATTTCCACACCCAGTTCGGCACATTTGGCCTGCAACAAGCCGCCAGTGCCGCAATCGGCATAGACCACAAAAATGGTTTCATAATCACCACGGTGTTTGTGAACCGCTTGCTCTACAGCGGTAGGGATTTTATCGGGATAGAGGTGCAATTTGGCCGGCAGGCACTGTAAATCCATATGATCCCAGTTGTTCAGGCGTTTGAGGGCGAGGATCTCATGGGCCAAGGCACCACACGCCAAAAGCAAAACGCGCCCAACTTTTTTGTCAGGCGCGTCCAATCCTTTTTCAGTCAATGTGGTGTCATCGACCTCTAAGACCATTTAGGCACTCAATTGGTTGTGTTTTTTATCCATGAATTCTTTTGCAGTTTCCACAGCAACGGCTGCATCACGGCAATAAGCATCGGCCCCAATAGCCTTGCCGAACTCTTCGTTCAGCGGCGCACCGCCCACAAGAACCACGTAATCATCGCGCATGCCTTTTTCGATCATCGTATCGATGACAACCTTCATGTAAGGCATGGTTGTGGTCAGCAGGGCTGACATGCCAAGGATGTCAAATTCGCCGCTGTCCAGCTCATCAAGGTAGTTTTCGACAGGGTTGTTGATGCCAAGGTCTTTGACCTCAAAGCCCGCCCCTTCCATCATCATGGTCACAAGGTTTTTGCCGATGTCGTGAATGTCACCCTTCACAGTACCAATCAGCATATTGCCCAGACGTGGCGCACCAGTTTCAGCCAGTAATGGCTTCAAAATTGTCATGCCGCCCTTCATCGCATTGGCGGATAGTAGAACTTCGGGCACAAACAGGATGCCATCGCGAAAATCGATACCAACGATGCGCATGCCTTCAACCAAAGCCTTGGTCAGAACGTCATAAGGCATCCATTTACGATCAAGAAGGATGTGAACAGACTCTGCAATCTCTTCTTTCATACCATCATAAAGATCGTCATGCATTTGCAAAACAAGCTCATCATCAGAGAGTTCTGACAGGACGATATCTTCTAGTTCTTCGGACATGGGTGATTCCCTATATTTTTTAAAGTCTTCTACCAAAGTAGTTTTCATCTTTTCAGAGTGTTTCTTCTTGGCAATTTACGACATTAATAATCGGTACAACGACTTTATCCACCGCGACGGCGATTACGACGTGGTGCTTTCATTGGCATATCCCCAGTTCCATCATGATCCGATGAGTATGCGCCCAATACGGCGGTAATCTGGTCATGGCTTGGTTTTTCACCCTTTGGGGTGCTGTCCAGTGCTGTGCGCATTGCTGTCAAATGCTCTGGCATTGTGCCACAACAGCCACCGATAATCGTTGCCCCTGAATTGCGGGCTAAAATCGCATACTGCGCCATGATATCAGGGGTACCATCGTAATGGATATGACCATCAACGTATTTAGGAATGCCCGCGTTGCCTTTGGCAATAATCGGTCTGGCATCACCCGTTTCGGAAAATCCAAGCACAGTACGTAACAAATCCGATGCCCCGACACCACAATTAGCACCATATGCAAAGGGTGGATATTCCAGCCCGCTGACCATTTTGACCATATTGGTTGAAGTGACGCCCATCATGGTACGCCCGGCTGTGTCAAAACTCATGGTGCCACACCAGTTTGCCCCTACATTTCGCATAGCTTCTGCCGCAGCGGCATATTCTTCGGGGGCAGATATTGTTTCAACCCACAACACATCTGCACCACCTTCCAATAACCCGTGCGCCTGTTCCTCAAAAATCTCGACAGCAACTTCGTGGGTTAGTGTGCCCACTGCCCCCATTATCTCACCGGTTGGGCCAATGGAGCCGGCAACGACGATATCACGATCAGAATTATCCGCTACTTCACGGCCCAGTTCAGCCGCGATACGTGACAACTCACGGGCACGGTTTTGCGCATTATGCAGCTTCAGGCGCGATGCATTGCCGCCAAAGCTGTTGGTCAAAAATAGATCAGACCCTGCATCCACTGCACCTTGATACAGTTTAGTGATACGATCAGGATGTTCGACATTCCACATTTCAGGCGCGTCACCTGCCATCAGCCCCATGTTGAACAGGTTTGTGCCTGTTGCCCCGTCTGCCAAGACAAACCCTTGTTTATCTATAATCTTCTGTAATACTTCTGACATTTCAACTATCCCGATCAGGTGCGGTTTTTATGCGCGTTTATATGCCTGTGACATGTATTTAAGCATGAAACAAATGCATATTTAGCATAACAATTATGAATTTGTTTCAGAATACAAATTCATTCCACTAGTGGTTTAAAAATAAGGCCCATTTGTATGTCTTATCGTAATTTTCTAATCTTACCACTAATGGAACAAAAAAATGGTGAATTACACCATAATGGATCAGATATGCCAGAACAAGACCTACACGCAATGCAATTAAGTGCAGCGCAGCCCAACAAGGTCAAGAAAGCAAACTCATTTCACGGTTCGTGAACGCCGTTAAAGATCAACCTATCGCTGTTGGCAATCACCGGTGTGCGGACGAAGTGGACATTCAAGAACCCACTAAAAAGCCGTGTTTTCTAAGTCAAGTAGTCTGTGCTTTACACTGCGATTGCCTGAAACAGATGCGCTTGCTGCGGCATGATCAACATTTCGTCGTCTCGGTATTGCGCAACACCTTCCAGAATTTCTGTGACTATTATGTCTAAAGTGTCTTCGCCAGATGCGAGCAGCGCAGCTTCGTTTGGTGTGGTAAGAAGCCCGCGTCGCATTGCTTCTGGAGAGGCAGACAATTTCCGGTCTACATTAAGTTGTGATGGTTCGGGACATTCGAAACCGGCTGCGCCAATCAAAGACGATATATGAGCGCCGTCATTCCAGACAAACGGAGCGACCGCTGTCTTTGCTTCGGCCTCTCCCAGATGACGAGAAAGTACATCTCTCACAACCTTAAAGAACGGCGGAATAGCTGCCCAACAGGTAACAATCAGCTTGCCATTCACCTGCATGACGCGTCGCATTTCAGCAAGAGACCCAGGCTTGTCTGGAAAAAATTGCAATCCATGCTGGCAAAAAACAAATTCAAAGGTCGCGTCCGCAAATGGCAAGGCTTCGGCCGGTGCGGTGACAAACTCAAAATCATGAATGTCGTTCGAAACGCTCTGCTTGGCGATTTCCACCATAGCCGGGTTTAGGTCTGCCCCAATAATTTTGCTTGGCTCAACTAACCGCGAAGCAACCGCGCGGCTAACCGCACCAGTACCGCACGCAACATCAAGCACGTGTGATCGTCGTGGTAATGAAATGGCACTCAGAGTTGCCTCAGCCATTGGTGTAAATATGGCGGGAACTGACTGGCGCTCGTAGTTTGCAGCGGCCTTCGTGGACAAATGGAACTTGTTCGTTTCTGGCATTTTGGAGCCTCTCATGCTTACCAATATCACAGCTATAAGCATTTGACTATAAATCGCGGCTATTGTCCCAGAGCACCATAAAGCCAAAGTCAAAAAAGCCAAAGTCAAATTTGCCCATCATACGGGTTCACTAAGGGCTTGTCTTATAACATTTCATGACTCTGGTTATATATAGAGCCACTGCCCACCACACTATTTATGGTGGTCAGTGGCGGCGGTCGGGTCGTTAAGGGCTTGGTCTTTTAGGACCGATTTAGAGTTGGATCGACCGCCGTCTTCACCAGGGGCCTGAACGGATACACGGGGTAAGCACCCAGAAAGGTTTGGAAAAACTGGCGGGGAAACTGCACTGGATACTGGCATATCTCACCATTGCCTTGGCCCTGTTACATGCAGGTGCAGCCCTATGGCATCACGTCATCAAGAAAGACCGGGTTTTGATCAGTATGATCAAAGGCCCGAAAGAATAACAAACCTTAAATCCATAAATCCTAGGAGAAACTACATGTTTAAGAAACTACTAATACCTGCGGCCTTAGCCCTGACACTTGGCACCAGCGCATTTGCGGAAAGCTACACCATTGATACCGAAGGGGCGCACGCTTCGATTAATTTCAAGGTCAACCATCTGGGCTATTCCTTTGTTATTGGGCGGTTTGATACTTTCACTGGCAGTTTCGAGTTTGATGCAGCCAACCCTGAAGCGGGCTCTGTGAACGTGGAAATTACGGTTGATTCTGTGAACACTAATCACGGTGCGCGTGACAACCACGTACGCAGCCCTGATTTTTTTGATGCGGCAAATAATTCAAAGGCAACGTTTGTCAGCACCGGGATCAAAAAAACTGGTGATGATACTGCTATTATCACAGGCGAATTGACCATTATCGGCATCACAAAATCCGTGGATTTGGACACGACTTTTATTGGTGAGGGCAAAGACCCGTGGGGTGGATATCGTGCAGGCTTTACTGCAGATGCGATGATCAATCTGGATGATTTCGGCATGGGTGGCGTGATCGGCAAAGCGGACGTGGCCCTAAGCATCGTTGCTGAAGGTATTCGCCAATAATATAATTGTTAAGATAGGGTGTGTGGGAACTGCACACCCTATACGGCAGGCCCTAAACCTTGGGCACATCCCCGCGCATAATGGTTTTAAACATATCCATATCAATATTTCCGCCGGTCAGGATCACACCCACGCGTTTGCCTTGCATTTTGTCGCGCTCCTGCATCAAAGCTGCCAATGCAGCGGCCCCAGCGCCTTCGGCCAGATTGTGGGTTGCGGTGTAATAAAGCCGGATCGCGGCAGCAACCTCGTCTTCGCTAACCGTGATCATGCGTTCAGCCCCTTTGGCATAGATGTCGTAAGCGTCCGCGACAGGGATGCGCACGGCCATGCCGTCGGCGAATGTGTTGGCGGATGGGGTTTCGATCAATTTACCCGCATC
>CAXMSA010000042.1:0-19606 GCA_964195605.1 uncultured Amylibacter sp. | reverse complement strand
GGCGCAACATTGTGGGGAATGATACGCGCCAGAATATCTGGCGTTTTGACATGCCGATAGCAAGGGCCGCTTCAATGTCGCCCTTGGGGATTGAATTCAATGCACCGTAGAA
Organism: uncultured Amylibacter sp.; assembly: GCA_964195605.1. GTDB lineage: Bacteria > Pseudomonadota > Alphaproteobacteria > Rhodobacterales > Rhodobacteraceae > Amylibacter. The sequence goes on along the minus strand of CAXMSA010000042.1, from coordinate 19,494 downwards.
AATATTCGCGGTGTAGCCCGCCGTATTCAGAAACAGTGTGATCAACGCACCCAACCATGCTTTGGTCAGCCATTTGGTTTCAACCGTGATTTCTATAAAACCCAGATTAATGTCCCAACCCATTTTCGGGATCAGAACGAAGGCTTCATAAATCAGGAAAAACTGGATGAACAAAGGCGAGCCGCGAATGACGAATATGAAGACGCTCGCAGGTATGCGTGCAATCGGGTTATCGCTGCTGCGGCCCAAGGCAAGGGCCACGGCAAAGAAAAAGCCCAAGGATAGTGCAAGTACCGCAAAATAGACGTTCCAGATCATGCCTGAACCGATCAGAACAAATTGGTCGCAAAGTGTGAAATCGGTTTTAGGCAACAAGCGTTCGCCAAAACCGATCGACCGTAAGGCGTAGCCGGTAAATGTCTCATAACAACTCATGACATGCCTGCCGCTGTGTTTTGGCCGCGTGATAAGCGGTGCATGATACGATTAAAAAACTTTTCGCTCATCCATGTCAGAAACAGGTAAAACACCAGCAAGAACATGAAATAACCCAGCCGCCAGTCAGCGTGGGGATAGGCAAAGCGGTGGGTTTTTGAGCCACCTAGTTCGCGGGCCCAGTAAACAATATCTTCGACCCCTAGCAGGAATAGAAGCGGTGAGGCTTTGATCAGGATCATCCATAAGTTAGACAGGCCGGGCAGCGCATAGACCCACATTTGTGGCAGGTGGATACGGCGGAATATTTGATTTGGCGACATGCCAAAGGCAGCACCGGTTTCCAGTTGTCCTTTGGGAACAGCCCCCAATGCACCGTGGATCGTATTGGCGGCAAAGGCCCCGAACACAATGGCAAAAGCAATCGTTGCCAACATAAAGCCGTAAGTTTCATGCACCCATTGCGGCGATGAGCTAAGCGGCATTTTAGCAGCCGTACAGACCACAAAATCATTGCCTTGGCGGATCGGTTCAGACCAATCGGAACATTTCACTTTATGGCGGATAAATTCGATCCCCTGATCCATTGCAATGGGCACAAACAGGAAAAAGATAATGTCGGGAACACCGCGTACCATGGATGTATAGATTGTGCCGAACCAGCGAACCGGGGCAAAAGAAGCACGCCTTGCAAGTGCGCCGGTAAAGCCAAACAGTAAGATAAACGGAACCGTCAAGGCAAGCAGGCTAAGCACTACAATAAAGCTGAAATAAAAGCTCATGTGCTTGCCGTTTGATAAATAGCAAGACCACCACTGGAAGCCTTCTATTAATTTAGGGTCGGTGCAATATTCAAACATCAGATTTAAATAGGGCCGCGCATTTCACGCGGCCCAATATCTTCTATTGGTAGTTCACAACGCGGCCGTCAAACCACTTTGCGATCAACGCGTTCAGGCTGCCGTCTGACTTCATGGAAGCGATTGCCGCTTCAAATTTGCCGCGCAATTCAGCGTCACTTTCGCGTACACCCATACCAACGCCACCACCGATGGATACGTCTTCACCGACAAACGCCAATGCACCAGCTGATGCGTCAACGATGTCTTTCAGCGCTGCGTTATCTGCCAAAACACTGTCAGCTTCGCCGTTACGTACCGCGGCAATCGTGTCTTCCATAGTGGCAAATTCAACCACTGTTGCACTGGACTCGGCGATAAATGCAGCTTGAATTGTTGCGGTTTGGGCGGCAACTACGCCTGTGGTTGCAGAGGCATCCGCGCCTGCAAGGGCCACATATGATGACGGATCAGATGGGAAGTATTCTGACGTGAAATCAATCACTTCATCACGTTCCGCAGTAATGGACATGCCAGCCATGATGGTGTCGTAGTTGCCAGATACAAGGTTCGGGATGATGCTATCCCAATCGTTTGTGACCCATTTGCAATCCAATTCAGCGCGTTTGCACAGCTCGTTGCCCAGCTCAATCTCATAGCCATCAACTTCACCTTTGTCGTTGATAAAGTTGTAAGGGGCATATGCGCCCTCTGTGCCCATGCGCACAGTATCTGCGGCCATTACTGATGTTGTGGTTAATGCGACAAGTGCAATGCCTGCCATTAGTTTAGTAAAAGTCATTTAAGTTCTCCCTTATATTGACTTGGTTTATAATGAACTTGCCAGAAATGCACGGCAACGTTCAGACTTCGGATTTTCGAACACCTGTTTGGGTGTTCCCATTTCTTCCACCAATCCCTGGTGAAGGAACATGACAGTGTTACTGACCTCGCGGGCAAAGCCCATCTCATGGGTTACAACAATCATTGTGCGGCCCTCATCGGCCAATGCGCGCATCACTTTTAACACTTCGCCAACCAGTTCGGGGTCAAGCGCGGATGTGGGTTCGTCAAACAACAGAACTTTCGGTTCCATCGCCAAGGCCCGCGCTATTGCAACACGTTGCTGCTGGCCGCCTGACAATTGGCTGGGATAGTTGTCAGCCTTTTCGGCTATACCGACCTTTTCAAGATAAAGCATAGCAGAGGCTTTGGCCGCTTCGGTGTTTTTTTTCAAAACCTGCACTGGCCCTTCCATCACATTTTGCAACACGGTCATATGAGACCACAGGTTGAAGCTTTGAAACACCATGCCCAACTGGCTGCGCAGACGTTGAATTTGTGCGGGATCTGCCCCCATTGAACGCCCTTTGGCATCTTTGCGGATAACGACCTCTTCACCATCCAGAAAAACCCGGCCCTTATCTGGGGTTTCCAGAAAATTGATACAGCGTAGAAATGTACTTTTGCCGGAACCGGAACTGCCGATGATCGAAATCACATCGCCTTTTTTCGCGGACACGGACATGCCCTTCAGAACCTCTAGGGACCCAAAGCTTTTGTGTATGTCTTCGGCGACAAGCATAGTATTTTGATCAGACATCCATTCCCCAAGATTAGTCGCAGGTCGAAACTAAACAGTAATTTTAAAAAGTCGCAAGCAATTGTTTGATTTTCTGGTGATAATGATACGGAAGCTTGGTAATTAAACCAGTAAACCAGTTTAGTATTTAAAAACCTGAATTTCTGGGTCCTTGACAGAATCGCCCATTCCGCGCCAGATAGATTAGCTCAAGTGGACACGCAGTGAGCGAAAAAAGGTGTGTGTCGTTCTTTTTGTTTAACACGAGGAGGGCGATATAATGCGCCAGCTATCACAATATCTCGCGGGAGTTTAATCATGGATTTTTCTCTTTTTGCACACATGGAACGTTTGTCTGCAGCAGACAGTTACCCTGAATTACACGACCAGTTTATCGAATTGGCCCAGATGGCAGATAAGGGCGGTATGCGCACAGTCTGGACAGGTGAACACCATGCGATGGATTTCACAATTTCACCAAACCCGTTCCTGTTACTGGTCGAGTTGGCCCAAAAAACCACACGTATCCGTCTAGGGACAGGTACGGTCGTTGCGCCATTCTGGCACCCCATTCGGCTTGCGGGTGAAGCTGCGATGACTGATTTGATCACCAAGGGCCGATTGGAACTTGGCATTGCGCGTGGGGCTTATAGTTTCGAATATGAACGCCTTGGTCACGGTATGGATGCATGGACGGCAGGTGAGCATCTGCGTGAAATGGTGCCCGCCTTAAAGGGGCTTTGGGCAGGCGATTATGAAATGAAGGGCAAGCATTACACATTCCCGATATCCACTGCTGTGCCAAAGCCTGTACAGCAGTATGGCCCACCTGTTTGGGTCGCAGCACGTGATCCAAATTCGTTCGATTTTGCGATGAAAAACGATTGCCATGTGCAGGTGACACCGCTGTGGAATGGTGATGATGAGGTTGCCAGTCTGATGCAGAAATACAAAGAGGCCAAGGCGTTGAACCCTGATAAGTCTCCGAAAGTAATGCTGTTGAACCACACTGCTGTGGGTGCCAATGAGGCTGATATTGCACAAGATGCACAAGACCTGTCTCGGTTCTATTGCACATTTGGTGCCTGGTTTCGCAATGAACGGCCCATAGCCAATGGTCAGATCAAGGAATTAAGTGCCGAAGAGATGGCAAAGATCGAAATGTTCAGCCCTGAAAATATGCGTAAAAACAATGTTGTAGGCACCCCGGACCAGGTAACGACGCGGATCAAAAAATATCAAAAAATGGGTTATGATGAATACAGTTACTGGATTGATAACGGGGCAAATTTTGCTGATAAAAAGCGTAGCCTGCAGTTGTTTATTGATGAAGTGATGCCAAATTTCAAAGGGGATTTATGATGGAATTGGTGCGAAAATATGTGGCACATATTGAAGAAATCCATGTTGAGGGTGGCAAACGGGTGGATAATCCACCACGCATGATCGCAGTGGCCGCCGTGGTGAAAAACCCTTGGGCAGGGCAGGGGTTTGTCGATGACTTAAAACCTGCCATCCTGAAATATGCGCCCCCCCTTGGTGCGGAACTGACTCGCCGTATTCTTGAAATGGCCGGTGGTGGCGACGCAATAGAGGCTTATGGCAAGTCTGCGGTTGTCGGCACTGAAGCCGAAATAGAACACGGCTCTGGCTTCATCCACACATTGCGTTTTGGCAATCATTTTCGCAAAGCTGTGGGGGCCACCAGCTATCTGAGCTTTGCCAATACGCGCAGTGGGCCAGGTGCCAGTGTACAAATTCCGTTGATGCACAAACATGATGCAGGCATGCGCTCGCATTATCTGACGATCGAATTTAATATCCCTGACGCGCCTGCCGCTGATGAAATTATCATTGCCCTTGGGGCGGCCACAGGCGGGCGGGCGCATCACCGTATTGGTAATCGCTATCAGGATATTGCCGAAATGGAAGCGGGCGGTGAAGAGACCGTGGTTGAGGCCCCGAAGTGACGGACCTGATTTTACTGCACGGGGTTGGGCTGGATCATCAGATCTGGCAGCCTTTGCGTGCGGCTTTACCGAATGTCACAACACATGCGTATGATTTGCGCGGGCACGGGGCTGGGCCTAACTGGCAAGGGCCTGCCAGTTTGGACGGTTTTGTGGCCGACCTTTGGGATTATGCGGATCGGCTTGGTCTGGATAGTTTTGCACTTTGTGGTTTTTCGCTGGGCGCGATGATAGCGCAATGGGCGATGTTATCAAAACCTGCCCGAATTTCGCATCTTGTCTTATTGAACGGGGTTTATAAACGCACCGATGATCAGATGGCAGCAGTTCAGGCGCGGTTTAATGAGGCTGAAAAATCCGGGCCGCAGGTGATGATTGACGCGGCTTTGGATCGCTGGTTTCCGTCTGAATTTGCCGCAATACACCCTGAATATCTGACACAAATCCGCCTGCGGCTAGAATCCAATAACACGGATCAATTCATGCGCAGCTACCGATTGTTTGCCCATGAAGGGGCGCAAATAGCGGGGCGTTTGGGGGAAATAGACCAGCCAACGCTGATCGCAACGGGTGGATTAGACACAGGCTCAACACCTGCTATGGCCAAGCAAATGGCCTTAGAAATGCGCAGCGCAAAAGCGATTATCTTCAATGATGCCGCCCATATGCTACCCATGCAAAAGCCGATGGAACTGGCTAGGTTGATCAAGGGTGTTTTGCAAAAACGAAAGGATAGGTTGTGAAATTTCAGCTTTATATTGATGGTGCATTTTGCGACGCGGCCAAGGGCGGGCGCATTGATTGTGTGAACCCCAGTGATGAAACCGTGTGGAATACGGTGCCCGAGGCCACCAAAGCCGATGTTGATCGTGCAGTCGAGGCCGCCCATCTTGCGATCAGCGCGGGACCTTGGGCAGAAATGGCCCCTTCAGCACGCGGTAAATGCCTGTATCGGTTGGGTGATTTACTGCAAGAACACGCGGAAGAGTTCGCAGAAGTGGAAAGTCGCGATTCAGGTAAAATCCTGCGCGAAACCGCGGCCCAATGCCGTTATATGGCTGATTATCTGCGGTTTTATGCAGGGTTTGCGGATAAGGTGACAGGCCAAACCTTGGCCCATGACAAACCTGATATGCTGTGCATGACGATCCGTGAACCCTTGGGTGTTGTCGCCGCTGTGGTGCCGTGGAACAGTCAGATTTTTCTGACTTGTGTGAAGTTGGGCCCGGCCCTTGCAATGGGCAATACCATTGTAATCAAGGCCTCTGAAGATGCACCTTGCCCAGTGCTGAAATTTGCCGAACTGGTGGATAAAGCGGGCTTTCCTGCGGGGGTTGTTAATATCATTGCAGGTTTCGGGCCCACTTGCGGCGCACACTTGACATCGCACCCGAAAGTGGCGCGTGTGGCGTTCACCGGCGGGGTAGATGCGGCGCGTAATGTCGTGCGCAACACGGCTGATAATTTTGCCCTGCTAACGTTGGAGCTGGGCGGCAAAGCCCCTGTTTTGGTGTTCGATGACGCAAACCTGGAAAGTGCGGCTAACGGTGTTGTGGCAGGGGTTTTTGCTGCTGCCGGGCAATCATGCGTGTCGGGTTCACGTCTGTTGGTGCAAGAAAGTGTGCGCGATAAGTTCGTAGCAATGCTGATCAAAAAGGCGCAAGCGATCAAGATCGGCGATCCGATGGATAAAGTCACTGAAATGGGACCGCTTTGCACCCGCCGTCAACGCGACCGTATTCAGGATTTACTGTCGAAAAGCGTGGCCAATGGGGCTAAGGTTCTGGTGGGGGGTAATATCCCCAAAGGCTTTGATAAAGGAAATTATTTTGAACCGACAATCGTGTCTTGTGAAGCAGATGGGCTGGCGGTGTTTGAAGAAGAACTGTTTGGCCCAGTGCTAAGTGTGCGCACATTCAAGACCGAGGATGAAGCAGTGGCCTTAGCCAATAATTCGCGGTTTCATTATGCATGTGGTGCTTTTACCCGCGACTTGGCCCGTGGCACACGGTTAACGCGCAAATTGGCAGGTGGCGTGACCTATATCAACACATGGCGGGTGATTTCACCTTCAGCACCTTTTGGCGGTAATAAAGACACGGGCTATGGCCGTGAAAGTGGTATGGATACCATGCTGGATTATTCCCGCACCCGCACGGTGTGGATTAATACATCAGACGATCCCATGGCTGACCCATTTGTGATGCGTTGATGCGTACGCCCCCCTAACAAAGTCTAAACCTTTGCAAGTGTATAACATCCACGACGTCAAAAGTAGTTCACGGGTTTTCAAAGGGCTAAGGCCTATGGGTAACAGCGTCAAATGCAAAAACCACCAGATTTAACGGTAAGTAAAGCGCTTCAACAAAAATTGAAACGCTGTAGGTGCAAGGGTCACAAACCCTTGTTCGGCCATATAGCTACAACGGCAGGCCTGCCTTCCTTATAACCTACATATCCTAATGAAACGTAAAACCCGTGCGGTATCATAAACCTTCAATAAAGCGGTAAATCGCGGTTTGGCCTTGCACTGTAAAAGCTGATAAATGGCCGCCGCCTTTTAGTGTTTTCATCACTTTGTTTTTGGCAGGCGACAGGGAAAACACTGTCTTGCCATGGGCATAGGGGATGACCTGATCATCAGTTCCATGCAGCACCAGTGTTGGCGCGTAAACCGCTTTGATATGGACGTCGGTTTCCCAACGTTGATCCAACAAAGCGTTGATCGGGAAGAACGGCATTTGTTTTGCCGCCAGTGAAACGATTGATCTGTACGGGGCCTCTAGGATCAGCGCGTCGGGCATGGCGGTGGTGGCCAGTTTGGTGGCGACACCGGTTCCCAGGCTTTCACCGTAATAGATGATTTTACCTTTTGGAACTTGGCCCAGAATTTGCACCAAACTGTCGCGCAACAAGATAGCATCTCGCGTGATCAAACCTTCAGATGGCCGCCCCGTGCTGCCGCTTGAGCCACGGTATGCCATTGCAACCACACCGTAGCCGCGATCGATCAAACGATCAAAACGCCATGCGCGCCCGGCCAGATTGCCAGCATTGCCGTGGAAATATATGATTGTAGCTTTGCGACCTTTAGCGGCGCGCGCCCAGATGATTAAGGTTTTATTGTCATGGGTCGTAAGCTTGTATTCGCTTAAACGCGGCGCGCCTGCTTGTGCGGGTGTCTGATGCACAGTGCTAAACGGATATATCAACCAACTACGGGCAAACCAGACCACTGCGAATGCGGCGATATAGAGGATGAACAGCTTGCTTATAAATCGGATCAGCCACATCGGATCAGATCATCTGCTTTTCAATGCGGATGGCATAAAGCGCTGCGGTCAGTGCTAGAACTGAGGCCAGTATGATGCATAAAACCAACGGTAGCGGTCCGCTTGATGCGGTTAGCATAGCGCCTGATAACGCGGAAAACGCAGCACCGCCCATCGTCATCAAAGCCCCGCCAAGGCCGGATGCCGATCCTGCAAGCTTGGGTTTTATATCCATCATACCCGCGTTTGCGCTGGGCAGCGTCATGCCGTTGCCCAAACCTATTGATATGGTGAACAGAAAAAACGCCATTGGATGATCCCAGCCTGCAAGGATGCAGATTAACGATCCAAGCATGCCGACAAGTGTGATGATGATACCGACGGTGATCATTTTGTAGATACCGTAAGTGTTCGTGTATCTGCCCGATATACCATTGCCCGTAAGATAACCGATTGGGGTCAACATCAGATAAGCCCCGATTTGTGCGCTGGATAATCCGTATATTTCGCTGCCTACAAAAGGGGCCCCGCCAAGATAGGCAAAGAATGTGCTTGCAGAAAATGAAGCCGTCAGCGCATAGCCCCAAAACCGTCTGGATTTCAGCAAATCAGGATAGGCTTTGAATTGTACCGCAAAGCTGGCCATTTTATTACGGTTGGTTTCACCTTGATCAAACCAGCAAACGATCAACACAACAATTGCGAACAGGTTCAGGAAGTGGAAATTTGATTGCCAGCCAAAGTGCTGGGCCAGAAATCCGCCCAAAGGCGGGGCCAGCATCGGGGCCAGTGCCATGCCCATCGTTACATAACCGATCATGCTGGCGGCGCGTTCGCGTGCAACAAGATCTCGTACGATTGTGCGTGACAGAATTAACCCGCTGACGATGACGGATTGCAACACGCGAAACAGCATGAACGCTTCATAACTGGTACTGTTGACCGCGCCCAATGTGGCGGCAATGAATAGAATAATGGAAACCAGCATCACAGGTCGGCGCCCGAAACGGTCTGAAATCGGGCCCAGTATTAAATGGGCAATGGCGGTCAGGGCCAAATAACCGGTAATCGCCAGTTGCATCCACGCGTAGGGAACATCAAAGTACCGCGCCATTTCGGGCAATGAGGCCAGAAAAATACTCAGCGTAATAGAGCCAAGACTTGCGATCAGCACCAATGTGGTGATGTGCGGCGGGGTTGTGCGATCAAGATAACGCGCTGTGGGGTGCGGGGCGGACATAAAAAGGCCTGAAAATTTAGGTAAGTGATCCAGACTTATCACGCTTGTTACAAACGTCCAGCTACTTTTCAGATAATGAGTATGGCAGAACACCGCGCGCATTGTGATCAACAGTAAGGCGTCGTTCCAGTGGTGGCACCGAACGCTGGTGGCAGTTTTCACGCTCGCATATACGGCATGATATGCCAATAGGTTCAAAGGCTTGTGCATTTTTTGTGTCTAAGTCATCGGCATATACAAGGGCATCTGCATGTTTCACCTCACAGCCCAGACCAATGGCGTAACGGCGTGTCGGGGCACGAAACGAGCCTGACGCTTTGGATACATCGCGGGCAAGGCAGAAATATTGCGCACCATCGGGGGTTTCGGCGAGTTGGCGCAAAAATTGCCCCGGCGTTTCAAAGGCGCGGTGCACGTTCCACAATGGGCAGGCACCGCCATAACGGGCAAACTGTAATGTTGTGGCCGAGTGGCGTTTGGTGATTGTGCCGGCTTGATCAACACGCACGAAAAAGAACGGGATGCCTTTCAGGCCTGAACGCTGCATTGTCGACAGGCGGTGGGCGACCTGTTCAATGGATGCGCCGAACCTCAGGGCCAACACTTCCAGATCGTGGCGGCATTCCTGTGCTGCTTGCAAAAAATCTGCATAAGGTAAAAGTGTTGCACCAGCAAAGTAATTGGCCAGTCCGATCTTGCAAATATCACGGGCCTCGGCACTGCTGAAGTGGGCCATATCAAGCGTGGCCTCTAATAGATCATCGCATTCAAGAAGGGCGATTTGGTGGGCCATTTGAAAGCTGCGCGAGGCAGAAGAGGCGGTTTTGGATAAGGTTAAGATACCAGTGCTGCTATTGAGATGGCGCAGATTGGGCGTTGTTTCAAATTGAACGGATAAGTGGTTTTTGCTGGATAACCAGCTGGAAAGCGCATCATGCAAAGGCAGTTGGATTTGTGTAAGTTTTCTGGAAAAGTTTTCAGCATGTTTGTCAATCGCATCTATATAGTTATCGCAATAGTGAAAGAAGTCACGCACCTCTTCCCAAGGTGAAAGGGCGATGGAACCGCCTTCACGTCCCAAGGCTTCGTCCAGTGAAGCAAGACGTTCCTGGGCGCGGCGGTAGTTGCGGTGCAAATCCAGAAAGGCGCGGGCAAGGGTGGGGGCGTTGGATGCGGTTAGTTGCAGATCGGCAAGGTTTATCTGGATTTTGTGAAATACAGGATCAGCCAAGGCTTCTTTCATATCGGCAACAACGCGCGGGGTGTCGCTGTCTGATAGTTTTGTAACATCAAAACTAAAGTCCCGCGCTAGGGTCAGTACAACAGATGTGGCGATGGGTCGGTGATTGTTTTCCATCTGGCTGAGATAAGGCAAGGATATATCCAGCCGGTTTGCAAACTCTTTCTGGCTTAGATTAAAATCCTGACGGATTTGGCGCAGGCTAACGCCCGCGTAAAGTTTTGAATTGGCCATGTCGTCCTCGATAAAGAATTTGCAATTTTGCAGTTTACAATAGCAACTGTGAAAATAATTTGCAAATTAGCTATAATTATCTTTCTCGCAACCGACAGTCGTGTACTGTAACCTTTACGCTTCGGGAGGAATTTGGTGCCAGATATTATCCAACAATTAGAAGATCGTAGGGCTGCTGCACGATTAAGTGGTGGACAAAGCCGTATTGATGCACAGCACTCCAAAGGCAAACTGACCGCGCGTGAGCGGTTGGAGGTTTTGCTGGATGAAGACTCTTTTGAAGAGTTTGATATGTTTGTAACGCATAAATGCCAGGATTTTGGCATGGATAAAGAACATATTCCGGGTGATGGTGTGGTCACAGGCTGGGGCACAATTAACGGGCGTATGGTTTATGTGTTCAGCCAGGATTTCACCGTGTTCGGCGGCTCACTGTCTGTAACCCATGCTAAGAAAATCTGCAAAGTGCAGGAAATGGCGATGCGCAATGGCGCACCGATCATCGGGTTAAGCGATTCAGGCGGAGCGCGTATTCAAGAAGGTGTCGCATCTTTGGCTGGATATACGTCTGTTTTTCAAAACAACATCAAAGCCTCTGGCGTTATCCCGCAGATCAGTGTGATCATGGGGCCTAGCGCGGGCGGGGCAGTTTATTCGCCGGCTTTAACCGATTTCATCTTTATGGTGCGCGACAGCTCATATATGTTTTTAACTGGACCGGATGTTCTGAAAACCGTTACAAATGAAATAGTTACGGCAGAGGAACTGGGCGGTGCTAAAACCCATGCCAGTAAATCATCGGTCGCAGATGGGGCGTATGAGAACGATATGGAAGCGCTGATGGAAGTGCGCCGATTGTTTGATTTTCTGCCCCAGAATAACACCTCGAAACCGCCTGTGCGGCCGTTTTTTGATGGGCATATGCGCAAAGAACCATCCCTGAATACAATCATTCCAGACAATCCCAATACGCCGTATGACATGAGGGAACTTGTGGTAAAACTGGCTGATGAAGGTGATTTTTTCCAGGTACAAGAGGATTTTGCCAAGAATATTCTGACAGGGTTTATCCGCCTTGAAGGCTCTACCGTTGGTGTTGTGGCCAATCAGCCACTGGTGCTGGCGGGGTGTCTGGACATTAATGCGTCGCGCAAAGCAGCACGTTTTGTGCGATTTTGTGATGCGTTTGAAATTCCATTGCTGACATTGGTTGATGTGCCGGGGTTCTTGCCCGGAACCGCGCAAGAATATGGTGGTGTGATCAAGCATGGGGCTAAATTGCTTTACGCTTTTGGTGAAGCCACGGTGCCGCGTGTAACTGTGATTACACGCAAAGCTTACGGCGGGGCTTATTGTGTGATGTCACCAAAACATTTGGGGGGTGACGTGAATTACGCCTGGCCCACGGCAGAAATTGCCGTGATGGGTGCGAAAGGGGCGGTTGAGATTTTGCACCGCGCTGATTTGGGTGATGCCGCAAAAATTGCAACCTTAACAGCAGATTATGAAGAACGGTTTGCCAATCCGTTTGTTGCTGCCGAAAACGGTTTTATTGATGAGGTGATCATGCCGCAAAATACCCGTATGCGGGTGGCACGCGCATTCGCCAGTTTAAAGTCAAAGGATGTGAAAAATCCTTGGCGCAAGCATGATAATTTGCCTTTATAGGGGTGTCACATGTCACTTTTTAGTAATATTGTAATAAAAAAACTGTGTGAAACAGTGAATTTAGCAACAAAGGTGCGATATTTTGCCGTATTTTATCATTTTAAGGGAAACTTCGCAAGATCATCCTATTTTTTGCGTAGGAATGCTGTTATGGTAAGTTCATTCCAAGTGATAACTGGCTTGGTTCGTAACAAAATTAGGATAACAATATGTCAAAAACAATTACTTCTATCGCGCTTCTTCTGGTTCTTGGACTTTCAGCTTGTGCAAATTCATCATCTTCTGCAGGCCCAACACCTGAGCCAGAGCCGATTATTGAACCAGTGCCTACACAAAAATACTAAAGACTATAGCCAGGAACCAGCTTTTGCGGTTCCTGGCCTACCACAGATGCACGCTTGCGGGGGTGTGTCATGATAAAATACCGTGGTTTTCCATCCCGTCTTCCCAGCTCCGATTTTCAGTTTACAATACGCCGTGCTAATAAGGCCGGTGCGACTAAATTGGTTAAACGCGAACGCTATGCGGATCGGCGCAATGCTGATCGTCGTGCGGATGAAGGGTTTTTGCGCGCACTTTGGGAACATTTCGGAGAAGAACCGTTTGAACGCGGCAATCTAGACGCAGGCCGTTTAAGCTGGTTGATAGGCCGTGAGGTTGAAGCGGTAGAAATTTCCTTTGATCCTGTAGATTATGAAGCATTGCTTAAAATCAACGTGGGGCGCGCTATGGTGAGCTTTCCTGCGATTTTTAAGGAATGATCGGCATGAATTCGCGCATCAGAAATGTGGTTTGGCGGCTTTATGCCCATATTGGGGCAGGCCAAAACAATTCAATATGCAACGGTGAAAAAGCTGTTTACCTTAATATTCAAGGAAGTTCTTATCGGATTTCGATGACGCAAAGATTGGCCGCGTCGCTTGAGAAAGCAAAAGCTGATCAAGAGCTTATCCGTTCTTTTGTACGGATAAGCTCTTTCATTTCCCCTCTACTAGGGCCCTTGTGTTATTACACAAGGGTCTTTTTTTACGCGAAAATTCAACCTGTCCTTAACTTTTCTAGGTGCCAAAATGTTTAAGAAAATACTTATCGCCAATCGCGGCGAAATTGCCTGTCGTGTGATCAAATCGGCCCAAAAAATGGGAATTAAAACAGTTGCGATCTATTCGGACGCTGACAAAAACGCGTTGCACGTTAAAATGGCCGATGAAGCCGTGCATATAGGGCCATCACCTGCGGCTGAAAGCTATATTGTTATTGATAAGGTGATGAAAGCCGTGCGTGAAACCGGCGCAGAAGCGGTGCACCCTGGCTATGGATTTCTATCAGAGAACCGGCGTTTTGCACAGGCTTTAGAAAAGGCTGGTGTTGCTTTTATCGGGCCGCCTGCTGGGGCGATTGCGTCAATGGGCGATAAAATTACCTCAAAAAAACTGGCAGCAAAAGCCGGTGTGACCACGGTTCCGGGCTATATGGGCGAAATAGCCGATGCGAAAGAAGCGGTTAAAATTTCAAACGAAATTGGATACCCAGTGATGATTAAAGCCTCTGCCGGGGGTGGCGGCAAGGGCATGCGGGTTGCCTGGAATGATGCCGAGGCGCGTGAAGGGTTTCAATTGTCAAAGAATGAGGCCGCCAGCAGTTTTGGTGACGACCGTATTTTCATCGAGAAATTTATCACCCAACCGCGCCACATCGAAATTCAGGTACTGGGCGATAAACACGGGAATTGCGTTTATCTGAATGAACGCGAATGTTCCATTCAGCGGCGTAACCAGAAAGTTATTGAAGAGGCTCCAAGCCCGTTTCTAGACGCCAAAACCCGCAAAGCCATGGGTAAACAATCTGTGGCTTTGTCAAAAGCGGTGGATTATAGCAGTGCCGGCACGGTGGAATTTATCGTTGACGGTGACCGTAACTTCTATTTTCTGGAAATGAACACGCGTTTGCAGGTGGAGCACCCTGTGACCGAGTTGATCACCGGCATTGATCTGGTGGAACAGATGATACGTGTGGCATATGGTGAAAAGCTGCCGTTCAAGCAAAAGGACATCGGGATCAACGGTTGGGCAATGGAAAGCCGGCTTTATGCCGAAGATCCATATCGTAATTTCTTGCCTTCCATCGGGCGGCTTTCACGCTACCGTCCACCTGCCGAAGTGGCCACAAAAACCATGGCCGTGCGCAATGATACAGGCGTGTATGAGGGTGGCGAGATTTCAATGTTCTATGACCCGATGATCGCGAAACTGTGCTCATGGGCACCGGATCGTGCAACATCCATCGCGGTGATGCGCGATGCATTGGATGGGTTCGAAGTAGAGGGCATCGGGCATAATCTGCCGTTCCTATCAGCAGTGATGGATCACCCACGGTTTGTCAGCGGGGATATTACAACTGCTTTTATAGAAGAAGAGTATCCCGATGGTTTTCAAGGGGTTGAGCTGGATGAACTGTCTTTAAAACGTATCGCTGCGGCATGTGCTGCAATGTACCGTGTTGCCGAAATCCGCCTTGCACGGGTTTCCGGGCGGATTGATAACCATGAACGCAAAGTTGGCGAAAATTGGGTGATCAAAGTGCAGGGCGCACGGTTTGATGTATCGATTGACGCTGATCCTGACGGGTCATTTGTAAGTTTCGCTGATGGTACCAAACACCGTGTGACTAGTGACTGGGTGCCCGGCGAGCGGCTGGCCTCATTTATGATTGATAACATGGCTTTGATCTTGAAAGTAGCCCCGGGCAGTTCGGGCTATCAGGTGCGTTATCGCGGGGCTGATTTGAAGGTTGTGATCTATACGCCGCGCCGTGCGGAACTGGCGGAATTCATGCTGGAAAAACTACCCCCCGATACATCGAAATTGCTGCTTTGCCCGATGCCGGGTTTGATCGTCAATATGAATGTGACTGTGGGCGATACGATTGAGGATGGCCAAGCGCTTTGCACAGTGGAAGCGATGAAAATGGAAAACGTGCTACGGGCCGAAAAGAAGGGCGTTGTGTCAAAAATAAACGCTGATGTTGGTGATAGTCTGGCGGTTGACGAGATAATCATGGAGTTTGAATAATCATTGTTTTTCGCTTCCATATGTTCACTTTATGTTCTAATTTTGGTTTATGCCAATCCAATGTGATGAATGATGACGAAAGCCCCTTTAAGGCTGCTCTATCTCGATATGAACAGTTATTTTGCCAGTGTGGAACAGCAAGAAGATCCGTCTTTGCGGGGAAAACCGCTTGGCGTGGTGACAACGATGCAGCCCAACGCGGCGATCATTGCAGCCAGCTACGAAGCCAAACATTTGGGGCTGAAGTTCGGGGCGCGGATGAAAGATGCGCGCCGCATGATCCCCGATATGCAGTTTCGCCCCGCGCGCCACGATATTTACGTGTCCTATCATCACCAGATCAAGCGGGCGATAGAACGGGTGTTGCCCATCGAGGCCGCACATTCTGTGGACGAGTTTTCGATACGGTTGTCGGGCGATGCACAGGATTTGCAAACAGCCCGCGCGTTGGCCGAAGAGATGCGTCAACAGATTTACGCCAGCGTCGGCCCTGCAATGCAGTGTTCCATCGGGCTTGGGCCCAGCTTACTGCTGGCAAAACTGGCGGGCGAATTACAAAGGCCGAACGGGTTGGAATGGCTCACGCCAGAAGTATTACCCGAAAAGATCAAGCATTTGAAATTACGCGATATTCCTGGTATAAGCCGGGGGATAGATGCACGGTTGAAGGCCGCGGGCATAACCACAATTCCCGCACTTTATGCAATGGCGCCCAAACACGCGCGCAAGGTTTGGGGCGGGGTGCAGGGCGAACGGTTTATCCGCGCGCTACAGGGCGAAGATATTTCGCAGCCCACGACAAAATCCGCACGTTCCTTGGGCCACGGGCAGGTGTTGTCTTACAACAATCGCAACCCGGAAGCCGCGCGATTAGTAACACGCCGCTTGCTGATAAAGGCGGCCACAAGATTGCGCCGACAAAACGCATACGCGACCTATTTGCAGATATCGGTGAAATGTGCGGTACGGGGGCGCGGCGGATTAGGGCGGCGGATCCCTGCAACGCAAGACAGTTTTCAGTTACTGGCTCTGTTTCGTCAGTTCTGGAATACATTGGAGTTCAGCCAACCGATCTCAACCAGTGTGATGCTGGGCGGTTTGGTGCCTGCGCACAGACATACCGCCGATCTGTTCGAGGATCGCAGTGCGGCAGGGGTGCGGACACCCCGCGAAAGCCTTTGCGTTCTGGTCGACGCGATCAACCAGCGTTATGGGCAGGACACGCTGATATACGGCGAGCGCCCGCGCGAAATAACGCCCTACACTGGGGCAAAAATTGCTTTTGGGCGCATTCCCGGGCGCGAAGAATTTCGCGATTAAACGAATATTACTATTTAAAACAAAGGAGTATGCGCAATGAGCGTATCTGACCTTAAGACATGGAAAAGCCTTGCGGAAAAAGAACTGCGCGGACGGGCATTAAGCGATTTAATCTGGAACACGCCCGAGGGTATCGCCGTGAAGCCACTTTATACCGCGGATGATCTGGGCGCGGTAGAGCATTTAGGTTCAACACCCGGTTCTGCCCCTTTTACGCGTGGCCCAAAGGCCACGATGTACGCGGGGCGGCCTTGGACGATCCGTCAATATGCCGGATTTTCAACCGCTGAAGAAAGTAATGCGTTTTACCGTAAGGGGCTGGCCAGCGGGCAGCAAGGCGTCTCGGTTGCATTCGATCTGCCGACCCATCGCGGTTATGATTCCGATCACGAACGGGTGGTTGGCGATGTCGGCAAGGCAGGGGTTGCCATTGACTCTGTTGAAGACATGAAAATCCTGTTTGACGGCATTCCACTGGACAAGATCAGTGTTTCGATGACGATGAACGGTGCGGTGATCCCGGTGCTGGCCAGTTTCATTGTGGCGGGCGAAGAACAGGGTGTTGATCGCGCAAAGCTATCTGGCACCATCCAAAACGACGTGCTGAAAGAGTTCATGGTACGCAACACTTATATCTATCCTCCTGAACCTTCGATGCGGATTGTCTCGGACATTATTGATTATACCAGCCGCGAAATGCCGAAGTTTAATTCGATTTCGATCAGCGGTTATCACATGCAAGAGGCTGGTGCGACCTTGGTGCAGGAACTGGCGTTCACGCTGGCAGATGGTAAGGAATATGTGCGCGCCGCGATTGCACGTGGTATGGATGTGGATGCATTCGCCCCACGCCTGTCGTTCTTTTTCGCTATAGGCATGAATTTCTTCATGGAAGTGGCAAAATTGCGCGCAGCGCGCCTGTTGTGGCACCGTATTATGACCGAGTTCGGTGCACAGAATGAGAAATCTTTGATGCTGCGCACACATTGCCAAACCAGTGGCGTGTCGTTGCAAGAACAAGACCCCTATAACAACGCCATTCGCACCGCTTATGAAGCGATGTCGGCAGTTCTTGGCGGCACCCAATCCCTACACACCAACAGCTATGATGAGGCGATTGCTTTGCCGTCTGATGCAGCGGCGCGATTGGCACGTAACACCCAGTTGATTTTACAAAATGAGACCGGTGTGACCAATGTGGTCGACCCGTTGGCGGGGTCTTATTACGTGGAAAGCTTAACACAGGAACTGGCCGATAAGGCATGGGAATTGATCAGTCAGGTCGATGCCTTGGGTGGTATGACACGTGCGGTTGAAGACGGTATGCCAAAGCTGGAAATAGAGCGTGCTGCGGCGGAAAAACAGGCGCGGGTGGATCGCGGTGAAGATATTATTGTCGGTGTAAACAAGTTTCAAACCGATGAGGACGCAGATATTGATGTGCGCATGATCGACAATTCGGCGGTGCGTGACGCGCAGATCGCGCGGCTGAAAGATATCCGTAAATCACGCGATACGGCAGCTTGCAACGCGACCCTTGATGCCCTTGAAGCAGGTGCACGTGATAGCGGAAACCTTCTGGACCTTGCTGTGAATGCAGCGCGCGCGCGCGCAACTGTGGGTGAAATGTCAGATGCTATGGAACGCGCTTTCGGGCGCCATAAAGCCAAGGTGAAACTGCTGGACGGGGTTTATGGTGCGGCTTACGCAGGCGATCAGGGCTTTCAGGATATTCAGGACGATGTTGCTAATTTTGCAACGAAATATGGTAAGAAGCCATCGATGATGGTGGTTAAAATGGGCCAGGACGGACATGATCGCGGCGGTAAAGTTATTGCCACTGCATTTTCCGACATCGGCTTTGATATTGAAATGGGGCCGCTGTTTCAAACCCCTGAAGAAGCCGCCATTGATGCGATTGAAAAAGGTGTCGATGTGGTCGGTATCTCATCACAAGCCGCAGGCCACACAACGCTGGCCCCACAACTGGTACATGCACTGAAAAACAAAGGCGGCAGTGATATTATCGTGATTTGCGGCGGTGTCATTCCGCCTAATGATTACAATTTTTTACGCCAAGTGGGCGTGCGGGCAATCTTTGGCCCCGGCACTAATATTCCTGCTGCTGCGAAAGAAGTTCTGGAACTGGTGAAACGTGCGAAAACAGAGGGAGAGGGCTGATGTCTTACAAGGAAGTATACGAAAATTGGCAATCTGATCCAGAAGCGTTTTGGATGGAAGCGGCCAAGGCAGTGGCATGGAGCAAGCCGCCGTCAAAAGCCCTGTTCGATGAGAATGCGCCGCTTTATGAATGGTTTAAAGACGGTGAAATAAATACCTGTTTCAACGCGGTTGACCGCCACGTTGATGCTGGGCGTGGTGATCAGGTGGCAATCATTTATGACAGCCCGATCACGGGAAGCTCTGCCAAGATTACATATGCTGAACTACAAGAAAAAACCGCGCGATTTGCTGGTGGTTTGCAACAGCAGGGCATAGAAAAAGGCGACCGTGTGATCATCTATATGCCAATGGTTGCAGAAGCACTGATCGCCATGTTGGCATGTTCACGCATCGGGGCCGTGCATTCGGTTGTGTTTGGTGGCTTTGCCCCACATGAGTT
>CAXMSA010000041.1:19973-20307 GCA_964195605.1 uncultured Amylibacter sp. | reverse complement strand
TGTGCTTGTTACCAACCTTATCAAAAGCCATCGAGCCTGACTGCCCGACAGGGGCCAATTGCGCAGGGTCGCCAAACAGGATCAGGGTTGAGAAAATATCGCACAGGTCTTCGAACTGTTTGTCATCCAGCATTGAGCTTTCGTCAATAAAGCCAATATCTAATGGCTCTTCCCGGCGTTTCCAGCCGATGATAAAATCCGATCCCCGCACCCCTGCTGTGGCCAGCGCACCGGGGATAGATTTGTTTGATTTATAAAATAATGCGGCACGCTCAAGGGCAGCGTCGGTAATGCCTTCAATCTCTGGCCGCTCACCGTTATTGGCCAACCATTC
>CAXMSA010000041.1:559-19963 GCA_964195605.1 uncultured Amylibacter sp. | reverse complement strand
GCGTGTATAGAATACGGTGAATGGTGGTTGCGGCGACACCCCGATTACGTAAGACGCTGGCGGCTTTGTTGGTCGGCGCAAGTATCGCCAATGTGCGGCGGTCTTTGCGCGGCTTGCCTTCATAATCACCCGAGATAATATCAACGCCGGCCTCTTGCAGGGCCTCACCCAGTCTTGCCAACAACATGGTCTTGCCCGACCCGGCCTTACCCAGCACAGCAAACACCTGCGCCTTGCCGGTTTCGGGCAACAAAGTAGCATTATCTATGTCTACACCCGCACGTTTTAACGCAGCACTTATCGTGTCATAGGCCGATGCCTGATCGTCGGAAAATTGCATAGACGCGGGAATCCCTTTGGGGTTTGGGGCAGTCTATGCGGATGTCCCCTGTAACACCAGATGTTACACTACGAAAGCGGGTTGCATCACCTTTGGTTTTTTGTCCGCGCAATGCTCAATGTTAGGCATTTCAGTTGCTGCAATATGAATTGCATCATCCAATTGTTCAGTAAGCTTCGCCATACTATTATTTACTGCAAATTTGCGCAAATCCGCAAGCACATCTATCATCCAAAAATCCATCATTTAACCTCACAAAATATACTCAACCTTAAAACGAGTCAGTTATATAAAAATAACTTATTAGTTGATATCATAAATAATGAAGTTTTGCCTATAACTATTTGTTTTTAATATTATTAAACTTAAAATTAATTTATAAAACGCTTGAACAACCTATAACAAATAAAAGGCACCCGTTAATTGATCCCTTCTATTAATACCGTAGATTGTGTCGTGTAGGCTTTTAGACCACAAGATTTGGGATAATCTGCTTTTTACGTGAAACGACACCTGGCAGGATCACACTGTCCCCGGATATAGTGACATTAAAAGATTTCTGGGCAACGTCCTTGATCACATCATTCGGAATAAGCAAGGTTGCCTGTTCTTTAAGAATATCCACAACAAATAACAGCACCTGATCAACGCCATCCTCAGAGGCCACTGTTGTCATTGCATCAATCAAACTGGCTTTACGTGACAACACAGTTTCAGGGCTTGTGGTTTCCAGTACAGACACCCGAAAATTAACATCTCCAATCGCATATTCTTTACTGTCTAGGCGCAGCAATTCTGCGTCAGAAAAATGTGATACATCAGATTTTGCCGCAAACATTTCAGCCGCATAGGCCGCTATATCCAAATCCAGTTCAGCGGCAAGAAATTCTGCCAGATCAACATCCACATCCGTGGTAGTTGGGCTGCGGAACTCCAGCGTATCAGACAGGATGCACGATAGGATCAGGCCCTTGATTGCATCCGGTGCGGTTGCCAGATCCTCACCCATCATATTGGCCATGACAGTGGCTGTAGAAGCCACAGGCTCGATTGTGATATTGATTGGCTGTTTTGTTTTCAAGCCACCCACCAACATATGGTGATCGATAATCTCGACAACAGTCGCGTCATTGATATGCGCGGGTAATTCAGCCGGGTTGTTGGTGTCAACGATCACCACCATATCGTCGGCGTCTACGTCTTCCAATAGCTCAGGTGTTTCATAGCCCCAACGCGTCAAAACGAAATCCGCTTCGGTGTTTGGCGTACCCAAGACATAAGGCGTTGCCTCTACGTCTTTGGTGCCTAAAAACCAGCTCCAGATAATTGCGGAACCAGTTGCGTCTGTGTCGGGGGCTTTGTGCCCGAATACTTTGATCATGTCTTTGCCATCTCAATAGGAATTTCGCGGCCCTTATAGGCGCAGAGTTTTAAGATGTCACCCCAAATGGGCAATTGCATTGGCATAGTAGCCAAGCAACGTCACTTCTTCGGGTTGCAGATGGTATTCACCGTCTTTTTTAATAATCACGTGGCGTAAAACCAGCATGCGTAAGCCAACCTCAACCGCATAATCAAAATCGTGATGCGGGATGTGCATATATGCCCCCTTAGCCAGTAAACGTTTCAAGATCACGTTACACTTTTCAACCAGATCCTCTTTGACAAGCGGGGTTTTCTGGTTGGTCAAAAACACGCTGGCCACCAATGACACTGGCAGGATCGGGATCACTGCCCCGACCTTGTGCATCAGCTCTTTGCCCAAGGCCTTGGTCATCTGCTCATGCTTGCGGTGGCCGTGGGTTTTCAGAAACTCTTTAAACGACACAGGCGCGCCGAAACTGACGCTGGCATAACCGAAGCGGTAGAACTTTCCAGTTACCCGCAGCCTGATCTGGCGGATCATAAAACGAAAAAAGGCAGCCAGCTTTTTCATGTTGCTGGTTTTCTCACCTTTATCCGAGGCCAAAAGCACCCGATCCTCAAGTACACGATCATAGTTCAGGCCCACAGGTACAAAATAAATGTCGTGACTGGTCTCAGGGTCAAAATCCGCCACCATATAACTTAATAAGCCCAGTTTGGCAGGTTTCAACTTACCATCCCGCGACAAGCCACCTTCGGGAAAAATAGCTTGGGTCACGCCGGCCGCCGTTGCCATTTGCACGTAACGCGCCAAAACTCGGCGGTATAACTGATTACGTGATTTACGGCGGATGAAATAGGCCCCCAAACTGCTGATCAACGGCTTTAACGGCCAAACCCGCGCCCATTCACCTACTGCGTAAGAGAGGGCCGAGCGCGAGGCCGCCAAATAGGTCACCAGAATATAATCCATGTTGGAACGATGGTTCATCACGAAAATCACGGTGGCATCTGGATCAATCCCTTTCAGGGCCACTTCATCCACATAACCCAGACGCACACGGTACAAAGAGCGCGACAACCAACGGGCGATTTTGATCGCAATACCGAAATAGCCCGTTGCCGAAAATGACGGCACAATCTCACGTGCATAACGATGTGCCATTCGTTCGACCACCGGATATGGCATTTGCACGATCCTGGCATGTTCAATAATCGCCTCAATAACTTGCGGGTCATAAGACAACCGATCAATCATCACCCGTCGTTTGGTCAGCTTGAAGGGTTGGATTTTCAACTGCAACCGCTGGTTCAAAACCTTAATCGCCTTGTTCATGCGGTGGCGCAAATACCAGCGCACGGTTGGCATTAAGATGCGGTCCAAAAGGCCAATCAGGGCTAGAAGCCCGGCCAACCAGACCGTCCATGTGGGTATTTCTATTGTTTCAAACATTTTGACAGCGTATCAGGTAATTTAAAATACCAAAGCAAAACGTTGGGGAATATGATGAAGTACCGCAAGCTTGGGGCAAACGGCCCAAATATCAGTGCCATTGGGTTGGGATGCATGAGTTTTGCCGGTTTCTTCGGCCCGACAGATGATAAAACCAGCTTTGCCTGTCTGGACGCGGCCATAGATATGGGCATAGATTTTCTGGACACGGCGGATATTTACGGCATGGGTAAATCTGAAACCGTTCTGGGCAGTTTCATCAAAACCCATCCCAACACATTTAAAATCGCCACGAAATGCGGCATTATGGTCGGACCTGTGCGCGGTTTCAACAATACAGAAAGCTATATACGCCAAGCACTGGTAGGCTCGTTTGAACGTTTGGGGGTGGAATATGTAGACCTGTATTACATCCACCGCCGTGACCAGAATGTGCCAATAGAAGATCTTGCCCTGACCATGGGCCGCTTGATTGACGAAGGTAAAATCGGCGGTTGGGGATTGTCGGAAGTATCCCCGACAACGATCCGCCGCGCCCATGCGGTAACCCCCCTGATGGCAGTGCAAAGTGAATATTCACTTTGGGCGCGGATGCCCGAGCTGGGGGTTGTGCAAACCTGTGAGGAACTGGGCATTACCTTTGTGCCGTTCTCGCCTGTGGCACGCGGTATGTTTGCCCAGAAATTCCCCGTATTAAACGATCTTGCTAAAACCGATTTTCGCCTGCGTATTCCGCGCTTTCAAGAGCCTAATTATACCGATAACTGCCGTCTGATTGACGGTTTCAAATCCTATTGCACCGACATGGGCTGGACAGTATCCGCCGCTGCCCTTGCGTGGATATTGGATCAGAATGATACCATGGTACCGATCCCCGCCACACGTTACACAAAACATCTGAATGAATGGGCGCAGGCGACAGAAATAGCATTCACCAATGCAGATCGCGCGGAAATAAACCGGCTGTTGCCTATCGGCTTTGCTTATGGCGACCGATATGATGAAGGTCAGTGGAACGGGCCTGAGAAATACAGTTAAGGCTTGGCAAACTCCAGCAGATTGGTCAGCTTGTCGGCAGACACCAACAGGCCCCCACAATCGCTTTCTGCCCCTTTCGGGCCACTGCGGCAATAATCATAAGCCCCCATATCTAAGTTCAACGCCATATGCGGGTTTAAATCTTCTTGCACCTGTCGTGCGGCTTCGTAAAGCGTCTCAGATTGTGTGGTTTCCCAAATCCCGAAACTACCATCTTCAAAGGTCACCAACATACGCCGTTTGAACTTCGGGGCCCCTTCCACATCTTTCAAATCAAGCGTGCCGTTTGTAACCAATAAATGCGACTGCAACACCGTCACGCCCATATCCTTGGCCTTGGCGATAAACCCGTCACGGCGCGGCTTTTCTTTCAGATTAAAGATTTCCACGCCCAGAACAACAGCGCGGGCATGAAACAGGTGCGGCTTAGCGTTTTGATCAATAATCAAAACCCCGTCCCAGTTTTGATACCTGCGGCTGACGGTTTTGCCATTTTGAATAACCAAGCCTTCGATGCCGAAGCGATCACCACTGGAATATGTGCCTGCTACGGTTAATATATGATGATCATTGGCCTGATCCCCGTCTGGTAGCACACGCAAGCGCAGTTGCACATCCGCCTGACAGGAATGCACTAAAATCAAGGTCGACAGGGGGCAATCTTGTGCAAAAACCGCTGCCGACAAGAAGATGTTAAGAGCAGTTGCTTGCAAAAAACGTGGCAATATTTGAAAAGTCACCCGAACTCTCCTGTTATTTACACAAACTCTGCCCTATTTTACCCGCCTTGCCAAATCACAAAATGCCACGGTCGGTCAAAAAATGCCGATCACATGCCATGGCTGCCAGAATAACCGTTCAATGCAGGCTCTTGCCAGCTTTTCAACGCCCCATCTGCGGGTCGGAATATTTCGACCTTCAGCGGATAACAGGCCGCCGTATCGCTGGAATGCGTGGTGCTACAATCGCCACCTGGGCAAGCGGATATACCACCGATCAGGTCAATTTCGGCAAAGAACTCGATATAATCGCCCGGTTGCACGGGGCTTGCTTTCATAAAATACTGTTTGGTGTCGGGCATGAACCCCGTACACATAAAAACATTCAACACATCATGCACCAGCGGCTCTGCATCATGCAAAGAAATCCCGCGATCTGCGGCCAAAGCCCGGGTCAAGTTGGAATGGCAGCAATGATGGTAATCCACCCCGTTTAACACGTCATTGGTATAGGGGTCACACCGCGTGCCGATCACATCATGCACGGATGCACCAAATTCATCCCAGCCGTACCAGTCCAGCGTGTCATGCGTCACCGTTGCCATCGGGCGCATGGCGGGGAAACTTGACCACATCCGATCCCCGGTGCTGATATGTGTGCCATGCAGGGCACGGGTTTTACCAGAATAAAACTTCTCGTTAAGGTCATGCGCATTCCACAGGTTCATATCACCCACTTGCGGGCCATCTATGCTGACAATGCGAAAGAAATGCCCCTTAGGCACATGAAAACATCCGCCCTCACGCGGCGGCACAATGACCGTATCGATCAAGGTCAGAGCCTCACGAGCCGCAGCATAAAGCGCCATATCTGGCTTTGGCAATGTCTCAATCGGATAGCACACGGTTGGTGCGATTTTGCGCAATGCGTCGGCATTCGCGGGGGCGGGGTTTTGCGGTTTATATTTCATATGGGCATCTTTGGCAGATTAACCATTTGGGTCAAGCATTGCGTCCCGCTTGACGGCCAGAAAAGATGCACCCGCCCAGAAACGAACCTTCCAAGGCGTTATAACCGTGATAACCACCACCGCCAAAGCCGGCCACTTCGCCTGCAGCATAAAGCCCTGCAAAAGCAGTACCATCGGGGCGCAGCACTTGACCGCTAAGATCAGTGTGTAACCCACCCAAGGATTTACGGGTCAGGATATTCAGGCGCACAGCAATTAACGGCCCGTTTGCAGGATCAAGGATTTTATGCGGTTTAGCAGTGCGGATCAACCGATCCCCTAGATAAGCCCGTGCCCCACGAATGGCCGTAACTTGCGCATCCTTGGCAAACTTATTGTCGATCTGGCGATCACGATCTGCGATTTGATCGTGAATATGGTCATAAGAGACAGGTGCATCGGGCATCAGTGCATTCATTGCTTTCACCAGAGCGGCCAAATCATCCTTTACGATGAAATCCGCGCCATGGGTTTTGAACGCTTCCACCGCATCTGTGGCCCCTTTGCCTAGGCGGGCTTTCAAAACCTGCCGCCAACTGGCCGAGGTCAGATCAGGGTTTTGTTCCGAACCTGACAGGGCAAACTCTTTTTCTATGATCTTTTGGGTCAGGATAAACCAGCTATGTTCATGGCCCACGGCTAGGATGCGTTTCAATGTTGAAAGCGTGTCAAACCCAGGCAGACAAGGCGCCTGCAACCGATCCCCATTACCGTCAAACCACATCGAACTTGGGCCGGGTAAAATACGGATACCGTGGTTCGGCCAGATCGGATCCCAGTTTTGCAAGCCTTCGGTGTAATGCCACATCCGATCCGCGTTGATCACCGCAGCCCCTGCCCGTTCTGCCACCTGTTGCATCTTGCCGTCCACGTAATCAGGCACCCCTGCGACCATGCGCTTGGGCGGCTTGCCCAGCCGGTCTTCGGGCCAGTAGCGGCGTACCAGATCATGATTGCCACCAATGCCGCCCGTGGTCACGATAACGCTTTCAGCCTGATAGGAAAAATCGCCTGTAGGCGTGCGGTTACTGCTGCGGCCACGTTCAACATCTGTATCCGCCAACGTCTCACCCGAAACACCCGTCACCCGCCCGGCTTCAACCACCAGGTCAGTTACCCTGTGGCGAAAGCAAAATTGCAGCTTGCCTGCAACCTGCGCTTCGCGCGCCAAGCGTTCAAACGGGGCAACAACCCCTGGGCCTGTGCCCCATGTTAAATGAAACCGTGGCACTGAATTACCATGGCCAGAGGCATCCGCCCCGCCACGTTCCGCCCAGCCGACAACCGGAAACCAGCGCATGCCAAGCCCGTATAACCACGCGCGCATCTTGCCGCTGGCAAAATCCAGATAAGCCTCTGCAAACGCCTTCGGATTGGCGTCTTCCGCGCGGTCAAACTGCGCCGACCCATACCAGTCTGCCGCCGCCAAAGCGCGGCTGTCCTTGATTTTCATACGCCGCTGTTCGGGCGTATCCACCATAAATAACCCGCCCAAAGACCAGAACGCCTGCCCGCCAAGCGATTGCGCGCCTTCCTGATCCAGCAACAAAACCGACCGCCCGCGCGATACCGCCTCATGTGCCGCGACAAGACCTGCCAAACCTGCGCCCACGATAATCACGTCTGCTTTTGTCATGTTAATCCTCTATCTCAAGGGCAACCTAGCCGCAGATATGGCCTTATTGAAGGAAAACCTGACGTAACGCTTCAATTTCAAATGCTTGACCTTATCTGCAACATTATTCATCTTGCATCTATTCATAAGGGGAATTCATATGAGTGACGAAGGCTTGATATTTTTCGCAGTTTTGATCGGTGCCTATATCCTGATCATGCCGTTGGTAGCATTCATCATCGCCAAAGGCGCATCCAGCAGAGTCAAACTGCTGCAAGCCGAAGTTGAACGGTTGAAAATTCAAGCCGAGGCTGAAGACAAGCCTGCCCAAAAAAAAACTGCCGCCAAACTAAAAGCAGCCGCAGCTGCCGCAGCACCTGTATCGCAGAAAACCAAACAGCCTTGGGTGCCGCCTGAAGAAAAGGCGAGAAATCCGCAAGATATTGCAGCCTCTGTTGTGGCCGAACCAGTTGAGCCACCAGCCCCCACAGGCCCGACATTCTTTGACCGTATGGTCACAAACTTCAAAACCAACTGGGTCATCTGGCTTGCTGGCCTGTCACTGGCATTGGGCGGTCTGTTCATCGTGCAATACGGGCTGGAACGTGGATTCTTAGGTCCAAAAGCCCGTGTTATCAGTGCTTTAGGGTTTGGTGCTGCCCTATTGGGCGTGGCTGAATATCTGCGCCGCAAGCCCAATATCGGCATGGAAGGCTGGTTCACCGTGCCTGTTGCCCTTGCCGCAGGTGGTATTGCGTCACTTTATGGTGCAGTGGTTTCCGCCCATACCCTCTATGATCTGACCAGCCAACTGGTTGGTTTTGCCAGCATGGGTGCGGTCTCGTTTCTGGCGATCAGTGCGGGGTTGATCTACGGGCCGGTGCTGGCAGTGATCGGAATTTTGGGCGCATTCATCTCGCCGGTTATTGTCTCGACCGGAAGCGAACATCCGATCATGTATCTCTATTTCCTCTCTGTGCTTGTGGCCGCCCTATGCGTGGAACGGATGCGCCGCTGGATATGGCTATCCACCCTTGCGGCTATCTTTACCCTGATTGCAGGGCTTGGCATGAATGATACAATCCACAATCAGCCATATCTGGCCCTTTATATCATTGCAATGATCGGGGCTGTCACCACTATTCCCGCATTTGGCATATGGCCAAAATGGAACCATAGCGAGATGATAAATGAGAAAAGTCTGAGCAATATCGCAATCCATTACCCCACCATTTTAACTGTTCTGACAGCAGTGGGCGGCACCATTGTGCTAACCCTTGTGTCGGATAACAGCCTGATCCTGTGGCAAGCCAGCCTTTTGGCCTTCCTTGGCCTAAGCACATGGGCGATATTCTGGTGTAATCGTGCGCAAAACCTTGACCAACTTGCGATTGTCTTCACAAGTGGCCTGTTGTTTATCGCCACCTCAGGCAACCCGTTGATGCATTACCGCTACCGCGATGTTATTGATCTGGCAACGCAGCTAAACATGCTTCACACTATACTGGCCCTGTCGGCTATCATGTTCATGATCGCATCTTTCTGGCGCACAACACGCTCTGTACGCCCGTTGTTCTGGGTGACCTGTGGGGCGGCAGCACCTGTGCTAACCTACTTCCTATCCTATGCATATTGGCACGATATTGCCCCAATCAGCGACAGGGTCTGGATATTTACGGCCATGCTTTTGGCGACCTTCCTTGCAGGTTCTGCCCTGTTAATGCTGCGCAGCCGCATCGCGCAGCGCGTGACAGCCTCTGACCTGTATTTCGCAGGCATGTTGATCGCGACCTCATTTGCGGCCTACCTAACTATCGAGATTGATTATCTGGCCCATATCGCAGCCCTGTTGTCACTGGCAGCACTTGCCCTTGTAATTCGCTTCAAATACCGCTGGACGGGCTATCTGATCTGGGCCTTCGTGGCCGCCTCCACATCCTTAGTGGTGTTTGATCTGTTCCCATCCTATTCGCTGCAAGAGCCGGTTTTATGGGTTATCGCCATCTTTGGCGTGGTCGCAGGGCTTTTGGCAGCAGGCTATATGATGGCCAAGCGCGCCAACCTGCCGAACCGTATGGTCCTTTTTGAAACCGCCATATTACTGACCCTCGCCCTGTTGATCTGCGCCCTGATTGCACGGGTCGCATCCGGTGGTTACTGGCAGTTCGAGTATATGGCGATCGGGCTATATGCCACGGTCTGGACAATGATGGCAGGCGTCCAATTCAGGCGCATGGTCATCGACGACAGGCTGACAGTTGTGCGCAAATATCTGGGCTATGGCTATGCAAGCCTTGCCCTTGGCGCATTGGCCATTGCGATCATAATCTCGCCACTGATTGAAAACAATATCAGGGGTATCTTCCCAGTAGATACGGTCATGGCAGCCTATGCCCTACCCGCGTTTGTGGCTTACGGGCAATACTATTTCAAACTGCTGCCGGTCTTCATCACCGAAAAAATCGCCAACAGCTTCACCGCCCTGATGGCCGGGTTCATTACCGTGTTGGAAGTGCGCCGGTTCTGGCACGGACCCAACATACGGCTTTATAAAGGCACCGAGGTGGGTGAGCTATATACATACACCGTCATTTTGCTGGCCGCGGCGGTGATAACCGTGATGTTGGCTATCACCCGCAAAAATCCAAGCTTGCGCCGGATTGGGCTGGGGCTGACGGCTTTGACCGCGGCCAAAGTCTTCCTTTGGGATACCGCCGACATGCAAGGCCTGACCCGTGCCACGATCTTTATCATACTTGGCCTGACACTGGCAGGGGTTGGCTGGTTGTTGCAAACCCAGGTAAACAACGAACATGATGAAAAAGTCGAATAAAACGGTGCCTTTGTAGGCTGCGTGGAACCCATGCACCGTTTGTGTCAGCGACACTGGTTAAAACGTGCATAAAAAAAGGGGCCGCAAAGCCCCTTTGTGGTTCAGAACTGAAAACATCGTCTACATCGTGCGTTCAACCATCATCTTCTTGATCTCGGCAATTGCCAATGCAGGGTTCAAGCCTTTGGGGCAGGTCTTGGCACAGTTCATAATAGTGTGGCAGCGATACAATTTGAACGGGTCTTGCAACTCGTCCAGACGTTCGCCCGTGGCCTCATCGCGGCTGTCGATAATCCAGCGGTAAGCGTGCAGCAGGGCCGCAGGGCCCAAGTAACGATCACTGTTCCACCAATAGGATGGGCAGGATGTGGAACAACAGGCACACATCACGCATTCATACAACCCGTCCAGTTTCCCTCGATCTTCAATAGACTGCTTCCATTCTTTGGCAGGACGGTTGGTTTTGGTTTCCAACCACGGCATAATGCTAGCGTGCTGGGCATAGAAATGCGTGAGATCGGGGATCAGATCCTTGACCACAGGCATATGCGGCAGCGGGTAAATCTTTACATCGCCCTTAACCTCATCCATGCCATAAATACAGGCCAGCGTGTTGATACCGTCAATATTCATTGCACAAGACCCGCAAATACCTTCACGGCAAGAGCGGCGGAAAGTCAGTGTAGGGTCGATCTCGTTTTTGATCTTGATCAGCGCGTCCAATATCATCGGGCCGCAGCCATCCATATCAACGAAATACGTATCCACACGCGGGTTTTCACCACTGTCGGGATCATAGCGGTAGATGCTGAATTTGCGCACGTTCGCGGCCCCTGCAGGCTTCGGCCAGGTTTTGCCCACAGTCATACGTGAATTTTTTGGAAGGGTCAGTTCTACCATAATCTTCGTCCTTTGCCTTATGCCGTCATAAATTCAACGGTTGGGTCGGTTTTTCGCCTGATTTAGCGACAACACATGTTTCGTAAACTTCTTCGGGCGGTGTGCCCTTCAGGTAATCCGATGACAGATCGATACCAATGCCAACACCGGTACGCACCTTGTGGCCAATGCCGATGCCGACACCAACACTTACATCCGGTTTCACCGCAGCACGGGCCCGTTCAGTACATAGTGCCATTGCGCGTTCCACAGATATTGGTTCGGGTTTTGCACAGGCAGACAATGCTAAAGCTGTAATTGAAAACGCCGGAACAAACCGCATCAAATCACCCCTTGCAACAAGGCAGGAAGCCCTTTGATCGTGATACATTTTATCGTGTCTGGACGGCTTACAATATCGACCACCACTTTAGCCGCCTGCCCGGTGTTCCCCGTGCCAGAGGCCGCTGCCAGTGTCAGAATTTCTTTGAATGTCGCATTGTCAATCACACAGTCAGTCACCGGCTTCACCGGAATGCCAGGGAATTTTTCAGCCACAATCGGGTCTACAACATCGCGCGCCTGATCACGCGCCACCTCTTCACCAACAGAACACCCCATCAGAGCGATGGTTGCAATTGTTAGTGAAATATCCCTTAAAACCATCAATAAACCCGTTTTTTCGGTGCGATTTTCTTCAGATCAATACCGCCATCTTTATGCGCCGTCAGCGGTTTCAGATGCACATCGCGGTAGGCCAGTTTCACCTTATGCCCATCGACATACGATAAGCTGTGCTTGCGCCAGTTCTTGTCATCACGATCAGGATAATCCTCATGTGCGTGCGCCCCGCGGCTTTCTTTGCGGGCTTCGGCAGCCGTGATTGTGGCCATCGCATTGGGCATTAGGTTGGCCAGTTCCAGCGTTTCCATCAAGTCAGAGTTCCAGATCAGACTGCGATCAGTGACTTTCAGATCATCCATTTTCTTGGCCACGGCCTGCATTTTCTTGCAACCCTCTTCCAAGGTCTTGTCAGTTCTAAACACAGCCGCATCGTCTTGCATGGTTTTTTGCATTTCCAAACGCAGATCAGCGGTGGTAATCGCCCCGTTTGCATGACGCAAACCGTCGAAACGCGCCATAGATGCCTCGACCGACTTCTCGTTCAGGGTCTCGTTCGGGGTTTTCGGGTCAACGATTTCACCTGCACGAATAGCAGCAGCACGGCCAAATACCACCAGATCGATCAAGCTGTTCGAGCCCAGACGGTTAGCACCGTGCACCGATGCACAACCCGCCTCACCAATGGCCATCAAGCCCGGTATCGTGCGGTCATGGTCTTTCTCAGTCGGGTTCAATACTTCGCCCAGATAATTCGTGGGAATACCGCCCATATTGTAATGCACTGTAGGTAGAACCGGGATCGGTTCTTTAGTCAGGTCGACACCTGCAAAAATACGCGCACTTTCCGAGATACCCGGTAAGCGCAGATCAAGCGTTTCTGGTGGCAGGTGATTGAGGTGCAGATGGATGTGGTCCTTATCCGGCCCCACGCCGCGTCCTTCGCGGATTTCCAAGGTCATGCAACGCGACACCACATCGCGTGATGCCAGATCCTTGTAGGTCGGGGCATAACGCTCCATAAAGCGTTCACCTTCAGAGTTGGTCAGATACCCGCCTTCGCCGCGCGCACCTTCGGTGATCAGGCAGCCTGATCCATAAATCCCTGTCGGGTGGAATTGAACAAATTCCATATCCTGCAACGGCAGGCCGGCACGCGCCACCATACCACCACCATCACCGGTACAGGTATGGGCAGATGTAGCACTGAAAAACGCGCGACCATAACCGCCTGTCGCCAAAACCACCATCTTGGCGTTAAAGCGGTGAAGGGTGCCATCATCCAGTTTCCACGCAATGATGCCCTGACAACGGCCGTCTTCGGTCATGATCAGATCGGTGGCGAAATACTCGATGTAGAACTCTGCGTTATGCTTCAGGGACTGACCATAAAGCGTGTGTAGGATCGCGTGACCGGTACGGTCGGCGGCAGCACAGGTGCGTTGCACCGGCGGGCCTTCGCCAAATTCGGTAGTATGGCCGCCAAAAGGTCGTTGGTAAATCTTGCCTTCTTCGGTGCGCGAACACGGCACGCCGTAATGATCCAGCTCATAAACCGCTTTGGGGGCTTCGCGTACCAGATACTCCATCGCATCCATGTCGCCCAGCCAGTCAGAGCCCTTGACGGTGTCATACATATGCCACTGCCAGTGATCCGGCCCCATGTTTTTAAGGCTCGCGGCAATACCGCCCTGTGCCGCAACAGTGTGGGATCGTGTCGGGAAAACCTTGGTGATACAGGCGGTTTTCAACCCCTGTTCGGCCATGCCCAATGTGGCGCGCAAACCAGCACCGCCAGCCCCCACCACAACAACGTCATACTCGTGGTCGATATATTCGTAAGCAGTCATATTCAATGTCTCCGATCAGGCGCCAAAGGCGATTTTGGCCACAGCAAATGCGCCCGCAAACCCCATGCCCCAGCATATGAGTTTTGTTGAAACCAGCAAAACCACCAAGATGACTTTGCCGTGTACATAATCCACGATCACCTCTTGCAAGCCCCCTGCAAGGTGGACAAAAGCGATCATGATGAAAAGAATGGTTGTTATGGCCGTGAACGGGCTTTGGAACGCTGCCAGAACCTCGGCATGTGTGCCGCCGATCAACGGGGCCACTCTCCAGATGAAACATAAAGTCAGCGGGATTAAAGCCACAGAGGTTAAGCGGCCAATCCACCACTCATGTGTACCTTCTTTGGCCGTGCCCAACCCCTTAACGCGGCCCATGTCGGTTTTATAAGTCATGCGCGCAGCCCTTTAAAATGCTGACAAGCAGATGATGCTTGCCGCTGTTAATACAAAGCTTAGAGCGATGATCGCCCAACCCCAGAAATCCACTGATTTCAGTTCATAGCCTATGCCAAAATCCATAATCAGATGGCGAATACCACCCAGAAAGTGAAACCATAAAGCCCAGAGCGACCCGAACATCACCAGCAGGCCAAACCATGAGGTCAGCAATCCGTTGACAAAATCAAAATATGACGCAGATGTTGCCGCCGCCAGCAACCACCACACAATCAACACGGCAGCCAAAGACATTCCGATACCGGTAATACGGTTGATAATCGACGTGATGGAATTGATTTGCGGGCGATATATACTAATATGGGGTGATAACGGGCGCTTGTCCCTATTCACATCAGCCATGGGTATCCCTCTCGTTGGCTTTTTAAGCTAATAAAGAATTACACCAATTTTTTAGGGAGTCACAAGGCTTTGGGATGAAAAACTGCTGTTTTCAGCTTATAAATTGTCGCAGACAGTCTTTTTTAGCAAATGTGATCACAGGACTTTACTTTGTGATCACAGTTTCCCCAATTTTACATCCCGTGAGTATTCCCCTTGTGCATCCTTCACCACTGCTTGTGCGCAGCGCATCACGCCTTTGCCCGCATCAAACGCATAAGACGGGCTGCCATGCAGATCCCAACCATTTGATATGGCTTGCGTTACACGGTGGCAAAAGTCGGATGTGTCATCTTCGGTAATTAAACGATAGGCTCTCATGTGTAAGCCCCACCAAACGGATTGTATCCCAACCAGATATGAATGCCTACAATCACCCCGAAAATAACGGCCGAGATCACCATCAGCCGAATATCCCCCGATATCGGCCCTGCTTCCGGGCGTTTCCAGACCCCCTCGCCCCGGTTAATCAATATACGCGAGGTAAAGGCCCAAACTCCCATACCGCCAAACAATATGATCGAGGCCACATCCCCGTTCACCAGCAAATGTGCAACCGCCCAGACTACCACACCTGTCAGCATCGGGTGGCGAAGCCACGTCTTCATTCGGCCTCTGGATGATCCCATCCCCATGCAAATAACTGCAATAATCATCAACAGATTGTTCAAATGTCCTGCCCAACTAAAAGGCGTGTAGACGGGGATAGTTTCAGAACCGCGATAACCTACAACCATCATAACAAGTGACGCCAATATAAGCCCCGCAATCAGCCCGCGTGCAGGCCCTGCCCCCATGCGTGCATCCATTGCCGTCCTGACATTTGGTAGCAAACGTTTAATCCAGTGGACATCAACCCAGATAAACACCCCACATAATAACAACCATACAGACATTTAATTAGCCTCCTTATTTGCAACCGCATCCGCCATTTTCAGCAGGCTTCGCGCAGTATCAGCATGCAAACCTTCTACAAGCGCACCATCAACCACCGCAACCCCTTTGCCCAGTGCCTTAGCGGCTTCAAACGCCTCAATTTGTCGTTTTGCCAGATCAATATCCGTCTCACTTGGCCCGAAAGCCGCATTGGCCGCGGCAATTTGAGCCGGATGGATCAAAGATTTTCCGTCAAAACCCATAACCCGTCCCTGTGCGCAATTCTTTTCATAGCCAACCGCATCTTTGAATTGCTTATAAACACCGTCAATGCAGATCAACCCAAAAGCCCGCGCTGCCAACAGACACAATCCGTAACTGGTCAACAAAGCCTCCTGTCCTGCGGTTTCGACGGCTTTCAAATCCTTCAGCATATCATTCGGCCCGACGATAATGCCCTTCAAACGGTTTGAAACCGCGCAAATCTCAGCCAGGTTCATAACCCCCAAAGCGGTTTCAATCATGATCCATATCTGCGTATCGGCCGCAAGGATTTGCGCATCCAGCAACGTTACAGCCGCTTGTAAATCCGCAGCACGATCAACCTTTGGCACCACAATTGCCGCAATGCCCGCCTTGGCTAATGCGCTGACATCACTTTCAAAAAACTCTGTTTCAACGCTATTCACCCGCACCATTTGTAATGGCGGCGCAAAGCCACCACCCGTTACAGCCGTAATCGCGGCATCCCGCGCCTCTTGCTTGCGGTCTGGCGCAATCGAATCCTCTAGGTCCAGAATAATGCCATCACAATCCAAGCCTTTGGATTTCTCGACAGCGCGTGCATTCAATGCAGGCACAAACAGCAGTGAGCGGGTGGGGATCATATCATCAACCTTATAAAACTTTCCCCTACATTCGCAATTTTACCTCAAAATGCAACACCATCCGTACGCCCTATTAACCTGATCTTTCCGATTACGCTCAAAACTTTTGACATGAACGTATCAACAGAAAGGTCGCAAATGCCCTGTAACACACAAAAATTACTGCTTGCTTTTTCTGTCGGGGTCATCGGCATGATATTCGCCCTGAACCCCGCACATTCAAACTCGGTCAATTGCACCAAACGCATGGAAATGGTGAAAAAACTGAATGAACGTTTTGGTGAAAGCCGCCAGAGCATCGGGCTGACACCGGGTGGTCAGGCCTTAGAGTTTCTTGCCCATCCCGAAACCGGAACATGGACAATATTGCTGAGTTCACCCAATGGCACCAGCTGCATGATGGCTTCGGGCCACGCTTATCAGGCCATAAAAGATCCCGCAGGCCAGGGCGTTTAACCCCGCAAATCGTCGCGTTTTCAAGAAAACGCAACAATGTGACTTGCCCTTAGCGTGTAGAAACGCTACCCCACCTGCGAAGAATACTCATAGGAGAGATCAACATGGCAAGAGCTAAAATCGCACTGATCGGATCAGGAATGATCGGCGGAACACTCGCACATTTGGCAGCTTTGAAAGAGCTGGGCGACATTGTTCTGTTTGACATTGCAGACGGTATCCCACAAGGCAAAGCATTGGACATTTCCGAAGCCAGCCCGGTGGATAAATACGATGCCGCGATTTCAGGTACCACAGATTACGCCGATATTGCCGGTGCTGATGTGTGTATCGTGACCGCAGGTGTGGCCCGCAAACCAGGTATGAGCCGCGATGATCTGCTGGGCATCAACCTGAAAGTGATGAAATCCGTCGGTGAAGGCATTGCTAAACACGCACCTAACGCCTTTGTGATCTGTATCACCAACCCGCTGGACGCAATGGTTTGGGCTTTGCAGAAATTCTCTGGCCTGCCAACGAACAAAGTATGCGGCATGGCTGGCATTCTGGATAGTGCGCGCTTCCGCCATTTCCTGGCTGAAGAGTTTAAGGTATCTGTTAAAGACGTTTCTGCTTTTGTTTTGGGCGGCCACGGCGACACAATGGTGCCGCTGGAACGTTATTCAACAGTCGCAGGCATTCCATTGCCTGATCTGGTAAAAATGGGTTGGACTACACAAGATAAGCTGGATGCAATCATTCAACGCACACGCGATGGCGGTGCTGAAATCGTTGGTCTGCTGAAAACCGGCTCTGCCTATTATGCGCCTGCGGGTTCTGCAATAGAAATGGCCGAAGCTTATCTGGGCGACCAAAAACGCGTATTACCATGTGCTGCCCACATTGAAGATGCTTACGGCGTGAAAGACATCTATGTTGGCGTGCCAACTGTGATCGGTGCTGGCGGTATTGAAAAGGTCATTGAGATTGATCTGAACAAATCCGAAAAAGCCATGTTCGATAACTCTGTTGAGGCTGTAAACGGTCTGGTTGAAGCCTGTAAGGCGATTGACGGTTCATTAAATTAAACCCAAAACGACTCAATAATAAGCAGCTTTCATTGATATGAAGGCTGCTTTTTTATTTTTGTGATCACAGCAAATAACCGTGTGATCACAAAAATACCGAATTCAAAAAAAAACACGATTTATTGAATTTTTCCCTTCTCCGATTGGTAATCCTCTGCAACAGTGAACTGACGAGTTTACCAAAAGGGATACATCCATGAACATTCACGAATATCAGGCCAAGGGGTTACTGCGCCAATACGGGGCCAATGTATCTGATGGCCGCATCGTAATGAACGCTGCAGAAGCCAAGGCCAAAGCCAGTGAAATGGGTGGCCCGCTCTGGGTCGTCAAAGCACAAATTCATGCAGGCGGACGCGGCAAAGGCCATTTTATGGAACCTGAAGCCGGTGAAGCCGGCGGTGTGCGTTTGGCTCATTCCGTGGAAGAAGCAGCCGTAGAGGCGCAAAAAATGCTGGGCCGCACATTGGTCACACACCAGACCGGCCCTGCCGGCAAGCAAGTGAACCGTGTCTACCTTGAAGACGGCGCAGAAATAGAAAAAGAATTTTATCTGGCCGTGCTGCTGGACCGCGAAACCTCACGGGTATCATTCGTCGCCTCCACCGAAGGCGGCATGAATATCGAAGAAGTTGCTGCCGAAACCCCCGAAAAAATCGTTAGCTTCACCGTAGATCCCGCCGCAGGCTTTTCCGCCTACCATGGCCGCCGTGTGGCTTTCGCATTGGGTCTTGAGGGCAAACAGATCAAACAATGTGTGCAACTGATCGCGCTTCTGTATAAAATGTTCATCGAAAAAGACATGGATATGCTGGAAATTAACCCGCTGATCATCACCAAAGACGGCGACCTGAAATGCCTTGATGCCAAAATGGGCTTTGACGGCAACGCGCTTTATCGCCAGCCCGACATTATGGAACTGCGCGATGAAACCGAAGAAGACGCCAAAGAACTGGAAGCCAGCAAATATGATCTGAACTACATCGCACTGGACGGCGAAATCGGCTGTATGGTTAACGGTGCGGGTCTTGCGATGGCTACAATGGACATCATCAAACTTTACGGCTCTGATCCTGCCAACTTTCTGGATGTAGGTGGCGGTGCGACCAAAGAAAAAGTCACCGAAGCCTTTAAAATCATCACCTCTGACCCGAACGTCAAAGGCATATTAGTCAACATTTTCGGCGGCATCATGCGCTGCGATGTGATCGCCGAAGGCGTGGTGGCCGCGGTTAAAGACGTTGGTTTGCAAGTACCACTTGTGGTGCGCCTTGAAGGCACCAAAGTGGCTGAAGGCAAGAAGATCATCAACGAAAGCGGTCTGAATGTAATCGTCGGTGACGATCTGGGGGATGCAGCCCAGAAAATTGTGAAGGCGGTTAAGGGCTGACCTGATGAAGACCCTTCTGACATCCATAACCCTGACCTTTGCAGCATTTACTGCGATGGCTGCGGATGTGGATGTTGAAAAGGTCCACACAAAAAGCCTTATGGATATATTCGAAAACGTTTGTATGTCTTACGGAACCGATGTTGAAGGTGCCCGTTTGTTTGC
>CAXMSA010000041.1:0-549 GCA_964195605.1 uncultured Amylibacter sp. | reverse complement strand
CCCCTGCATCCGCAGATCTGGCCCATTTTGAGTTTGCTTTCAGCGAGGCCTGCATGCAAAATATTCCTGAATTAAAAAACACACCAGACATGTTTGAAGAAGGCGGATGGTACGGTGGAAATGCCACCGACACTGGGGGGTATAAATTCCACGCCGACGGAACAACCTTTTTTCTATATGAAAAAGGCCCCGAAAAACGGCAAACCTATACGGTAACAGACCCAACCGTCAGCAAACAGCAAGCAGAATGGATGCTAGAACTGGAACTGGACGCGCAGTATCCCTTGCACTGGGAAAAAACCACAAACACGCGGGAACAATCCCTGTGGAATGTTTTTGACCAAGATACGACAACAGTATTCACAATAGGCGTTGATCCAAAAGGCGGCGCAATCCTCTCTTTTGAAGTGCGGCAATAGGAGCATCAAAATAATTGTACTAGGAAAACGAAATAATCTCTAAAACGATACGACCTGCAACAAGGACTAAATAAAATATGAAACGGCTTCTGACATCCATAACCCTGACCTTTGCAGCATTTACTGCGAT
>CAXMSA010000040.1:0-20515 GCA_964195605.1 uncultured Amylibacter sp. | reverse complement strand
GCTGCCGCCATTCTGCTGGCCCTGCCCAAAGGCCCCGCCCGCGGCCTGTTACTGTTGATCACGCCGATCATTGCAGGCGCACAAGTCTGGAACGCAGGATTCGGTAATTTCGCCCAGATCGGTTTCTTTGGCTTCGAGTTGGAGCTGATGCGCATCGACGGGTTAAGCCGTATTTTTACGCTCGTATTCTGCCTCGCGGCCTTTCTTGGCAACCTATACGCATGGCATGTGCGCGATACTGTGCAACAGATCGCAGCCCTCTTATATGCAGGCTCTGCCATAGGGGCGGTGCTGGCAGGTGATATGATCACGCTGTTTTTCTATTGGGAAGGTACGGCGATTGCCTCGGTCTTTTTGATATGGGCGCGGCGCACTGAGGGCGCTTATAACACTGGCATGCGCTATCTGATCATTCAGGTGGCATCGGGCGTGGTACTGATTGCAGGTGTGGCGTTATTTTACCGCGAAACAGGCAGCATCGCGTTTGATCGCATGACCCTTGGCAGCCCCGGCACATGGCTGATCTTTATGTCGTTCGGTGTGAAATGCGCCTTTCCACTGCTACACAACTGGCTGCAAGACAGCTATCCCGCAGCCACGGTTACTGGCACGGTTATCCTGTCTGCATTCACCACTAAATTGGCAGTTTACGCCCTTGCGCGCGGTTTTGCCGGTACTGAAATTCTTATCTATATCGGCACGGTGATGACGCTATTCCCGATTTTCTTTGCCGAGATCGAAAATGATCTGCGCCGTGTTCTGGCCTATTCCCTGAATAACCAACTGGGCTTTATGGTTGTGGGCATTGGCATCGGCACGGAAATGGCGCTGAACGGCACGGCTTCGCACGCGTTTGCGCACATCCTTTATAAAGCGCTGTTGTTCATGTCTGTGGGGGCGGTGCTGTTTCGTACCGGCACCTCAAAAGCGTCAGAGCTTGGTGGATTATACCGCACCATGCCCAAGACCGCGATTTTCTGTCTGGTGGGTGCTGCATCCATTTCGGCCTTCCCGTTGTTTTCAGGCTTTGTGACCAAA
Organism: uncultured Amylibacter sp.; assembly: GCA_964195605.1. Taxonomy (GTDB): domain Bacteria; phylum Pseudomonadota; class Alphaproteobacteria; order Rhodobacterales; family Rhodobacteraceae; genus Amylibacter. Next base: position 19,477 of record CAXMSA010000040.1, on the reverse strand, counting down.
TCGCTGACGCTCACGGCTGTGGCCGAAGAGCATCGCCTGATTATCTGGCTATGTCTGGTTTTTGCCTCGGCTGGTGTGCTTTCGCACTCAGGCATCAAAATCCCGTTCTTTGCGTTCTTTGCACATGACAGCGGCTTGCGCCCGAAAGAGGCCCCGACCCATATGCTATGGGCGATGGGGATCACTGCGTTTTTGTGTATTGCCATTGGCATCTACCCCGCACCGCTTTACGCCATTCTGCCGTTTGAGGTCAGTGACGCACACCCATACACAATGGGCCATGTCACTGGGCAGTTGCAGCTGTTGCTGTTTGCCTTGCTGGCATTTGCATTCCTCTACCGCAAAGGCATCCACCCGCCGGAAATCCGCGCGGTTAATGTGGATACCGACTGGACATACCGCAAGGCAGGCCCGGCTGTGATCTACTGGCTGTCATGGGTGGTTGGTTCTGTCTACAACTGGATTGTCGGTGCGTTGGTAAAAACCACGACGCGTACCATCAAGCGCCTGTATAATTCCCACGGGCCAGAGGGCCGCATGGCCCGCAACTGGCCTACAGGCGCGATGGTACTGGCTATCGCGGTGATGTTGGGTGCGACGTTGCTGGTGAATTTTTTGGTTTAGGTGGGGTAAGGCGGGCTGAAGCCCACCCTACACATAAGCCGCCCAAGCCAGCCCTGCGATAATCGAGCCAACAATGCCTATTGCAATGTAGGCGATAAATACCCGTGGTTTTACCAAGGCCCATACCGCAATCGCGGCGGGGATGCAGCTGACGCCGCCGGCCATCATAAAGCTCATTGCGGCACCTTGTGACATGCCTTGTTCGATCAGACCTTGCACCAGTGGGGCGGCGGCGTATCCGTTCAGGTATGCCGGTGCGCCGACAAGTGCGCCCAAGATGATCGTGCCGATGCCGTCACCGCCCAGAAAGCTTGCAATCCAGTCCGCAGGCACAAAGCGGATCATCAGGCTTTCCAGCATATAGGCCAGTGTCAGCCATTTCAGCAAAAACAGCCCGTTTTCAACCACCACATCGCGGAAGGTTTTCACCCGTGTGCTGTCGCCCCAGAACCTCCACATCGGTTTGCCTGACAATGGGTCAGAGCCACAGGTATTGCAGCTTGAACCGCTTACAACTTTAAGCGGGTCGGCAAATAACGCGGTGCGGCTGAACATTTTCACGGTGAATCCGCCCATCAAACCAAAGCCAACGGCGGCGATGGTTTTTGCAATGGCAAACTCAAATCCCAAAGTGCTTGACGTGATCAAAAACATTGGTGGGTCCATGATCGGTGAGGCCAGCCAAAACGCCATTACGGCAGACAGGGGCGTGCCTAGGGCCAGTAATGCGGCAACAAAGGGGATTACTTCGCATGAACAAAATGGCAGCAAGCCGCCGACCAGTGAGGCCATGAATATCATCCGTATCTCATTGCCTCTGAAGGCTTCTGATACAATTTTTTCCGCACCTGTGGCCCGTAAGTAAGCCACTGTTAACACAGCAAAACTGATGAAAACACCCGTGCTTAGAATGCTTTGCGCCGTAAAGCGCAGGGTTGGGATCAGGTCACTTGGGGCAAGTATTGCAACAAGCCCGATAATGGCGGCCATTGTCAGCCAGACCTTATCAATTTTCCACCCTTTGCTTTTTTCGTGTGTGTGTGTGGTTATGTCAGTCATGGGGGTGTCCTTCGTGTTTGTCATCCGTATCGGCACAACAATTGCGCAACAGGAATTTCGACAGGGCCTCGGCCATATCATAGGCAACCGCTGCACAAATGATCGAACGGCCTTGTTTGGCCTGTATCACCAGCCCGGCTGCGGTCAGAAATTTCAAATGGTGTGTCAGGGTTGACCCCGTCACGCCCGTGCGCGTTCCCAATTCGCCCATCGACAGGCCGTCAGGCCCGGCACGTACAAGGGATTGCAGAACACTTAAGCGTTGCTCAGACCCCAAAGCAGCAAAAGCCATGGCAGCTTGTTCAAGGGAGAGGGCGGTATTTTCGAATCTTTTCATGTTTCGATAATTATAGAAATATAGAAATAAAGCAAGTATTATTTCGATGATTGTAGAAATAAAATAAACCCCCGGATTGTTGATCAATATCAAAGTGCGTGGGCTGGCATCGCTTTAAGGTTGCCTTGGGATATAAGAAGGAAAATTCATGAAAAAAATCAGCCTCATCGCAATTTTAACATCGCTTTGTATAGTTCCCGCCTTTGCTGGGGATATTATGAACGGGCAGGGTATTTACATAAGATACTGTATGGTTTGCCACGGTATTGATGGGCATGGTGACGGGCTGATGGCGCCGGCAATGATGATAAAGCCGAATGATTTGACCCGTCTATCAAGCGAAAATGATGGCGTTTTTCCATTGGAGCTTGCCATTAAACGCATTGACGGGCGTGAGGGGTTGATTTCTCACGGTAGTCCGATGCCGGTTTATGGTGACTTCTTTGGCGATGACACGGCGATGCTTAAAACCGATGCCGGTCAATCGGTTATGACCAGCCAGCCCATAGATGACCTAGTGAGTTGGATTATAAGCATTCAGGAATGAAGGGTCATTGCACCCGTAGCAAACGGCTTATATCTGTAACCGAGCCGCTTTGCGCCCGTGTTACCTGCCATATATCGCAGGCTTTATCCGCACCAAGAAGTGCGGTTGCTTTATCCCGCAACCGTTTGGCAATATCTGTGTGACTTGCGGGTTCGACCAGATCATGGGCAAGGTGCAGCGTGGTGCCGTCCGTTAGCGTGATACAAACCTCTGAGGCCATTTCATCTATCAATGCATCAGGCGTGACCGTAATCCGTTTACGCATAGCCTGAATAATGCCGTCCTGTGCCAGTGCATCGGTATATGTGTCCAGCTTGCCGGTATCAAAACCGCAAAGCAGCAGTGCTGCGGTATGGCGGTAACTGAACTTGGTTTCCAAAGCGGTTTTAGGGTCGGTGATATTGCACACGCTCATCCAGCGCGGGTGGGTGCGGATATCCACTTGCTTTAGCTGATCAAGATCAAGGCTGGCCTTGCGCAAGGCTTCAAGTGCCGCATGTAGCCCGTGGCAACAGGCGTGGTATTTATGGCTGACGGTTTCCAGCACATAGCTTGATCCAAGCCCGGCAAGGGCGGTTTCAGTGTTTTGTTCGCCGTGATGGGTTTCAGCAAAACCATTTTGCCCTATGAGGGCCGCAGGATTGGATGTCACACCGGCTTTTGCAAGCATCACGGTTTCCACCGCATTTGCTGCTGCAAGCCCTGCATTCATCGGTTTTCCCATGGTGCCGAATTGTGATTTTAGCCCGGCCGCGCGCGATGAGATCAATCCTAAAGCATGGGATGTTGCAGCATGATCCAAGCCAAACAAGCGCGCCGCAGCTAAAGTTGCCCCGATAGTGCCGGCTGTTGCAGTTTGGTGGTAGCCGATCTGGTAATGCCCGCGCCCCAGCCAAATGCCGATGCGACACGCGGTTTCAAATCCGATCACTGCGGCCGCTAAAAACGCATCCATCGACGTGTCTTCAACTTCCGCAAGGGCTAGAAGGGTTGGGAAAATCACTGTACTGGGATGCCCGATATAGGCAAAATGGGTGTCGTCGTAATCCAGCGCGTGGGATGTGGTGCCATTAACCAAAGCCGCCAATCTGGGACTGGTCATCTGATCGGTTCCAAACAGGCTTGCCTGCGGCTTGCTGCCGGTGTCTTGCGCATAATGGCGCAGTTTGCACGACACAGGTTCATCTACGCCAGCCAAACCCACAGCCAGCCAGTCAAACAGTGACAACGAAGCGGTTTCAAGCGCGGTTTCAGGTAAACCCCGCGCGGTCTCTAACGAAAATGCAACAAGCTTTTCAGAGATTGATATATCCGGCATGTATTATCCTAAACAGGAACGATTGTTCATTTGGGATAGTCTAACAATCTATTTGCCCGATATGATATAAGAAACTGAATTGGCGGTCTTGCCACAGTTTTATCACGCGGCAAAACGCGTAAGTCAGCACCCACAGGTTTGTGATTTGCGCGCATCGGTGAAAGAATGCAGCTTATGGCAAGCATAAACGGGATCAGGTAAACATGAAATTATTATGGCGCATTCTTCTTAGCAGTTTTGCATTGGCGATAAGCACGACCACCGCTTTGGCCTGCGGGGCCAACACAAATTGCAAAATAGGTGATCGTCATTACCGCATTGCCATGCCGCAAAACCATGACGGTAAAACCCCGGTCGGGGCGATCGTGTTTGCCCATGGTTATCAAGGCTCTGCCGCAGGAATTATGCGTAATAAAACCCTGCGCCGCACGGTTTCCAACCTTGGGCTTGCATTGATTGCAGTGAAATCTGTTGGCACAGACTGGGATATTCCGCATGCGCCCAGAAAACCCAATAGCGATGGCAGTAATGAGTTTAAATATTTTGATGCGGTAATCGCAGATGCCTCTGCAAAGTTTCCAATAGATACCAAGCGGATGATGGCCACAGGGTTTTCCGCAGGCGGTATGATGGTGTGGAACCTGGTATGCGCGCGCAGTGATAAATTTGCAGCCTTCGCCCCGATGGCAGGTACGTTTTGGCAACAAGCCCCGCAGTCATGCGCAGGGCCTATTGCCAATGTGATCCATATCCACGGGTTAACGGATCGCACTGTGCCGCTTAAGGGGCGCAAGATACTGAACACGCATCAGGGTGATGTGATGGATACGCTTGCAATGTACAAAAAATACGGCAAGTTCGGCGCGGCTGAAACGCTTAAAACCGGCAATCTGACCTGCCAGAACCGCTCTAACGCCAAGGGTGATATTTTGGATTTTTGCCTGTTCCCTGGGCGCCATAAATTCAGCAGTAAATACGTCAAGTTCGCATGGGATACTTTTGCCGCAGCTGGGCGTTTCTAAATAGCGTTATTTCGGTTAATCTTGCAGATATGATCGATAAACTACAAACTGAAATCACCCGTTGTAGGCTTTGCGCCGAACGTTTTGCTGCAACCAAAACCGCGCATCAGCCGCGCCCGATTGCATGGCTATCATCCAGCGCGCCTATCCTGATCGCAGGCCAAGCCCCCGGTGCCCGTGTGCAGATCAGCGGCCGACCTTTTACCGACCCGTCAGGTGACAGATTGCGCGAATGGCTGGGCGTGGATGAGGCGACATTTTATGATCGCGGCAAGTTTGCGGTTCTGCCGATGGCATTTTGCTTTCCGGGCTATGACGCCAAAGGGGCTGATCTGCCGCCACCAAAAATATGCGCGGACACTTGGCAGGATACGGCCAGAAAGCATATGCCGCAGATAAAACTAACCTTGTTGATCGGGGCCTATGCACAAAAATGGCATCTGCCAGAGACCAAAAAACTGTCTGTCACTGCAAGGGTTGCAAACTGGCGCGATCATGCGCCCGCGATATTTCCATTGCCTCATCCCTCATGGCGCAATAGTGGGTGGATCAAGAAAAACCCGTGGTTTGAAACCGAGTTGCTGCCTGTTCTGCAAGGCCGTGTAGCAAGCCTGCTGAAAGATCCGTAGATGACACCGCTAGACCAAGCACATGCCGTAATGGAAGCCGAACCTGATGCAGATGCCCTGCGTCTGGGCTTTTATGAACGCCTTGCGGACAGCGAATTGTTTTTGCTGCTGGAAAGCGAAGCGACAGAAGACACTGCCAAGCCTATGATCTTTCCGGTAGGCGATCAGCAGTTCGCGCTGGTGTTTGACCGCGAAGAACGATTGGCCGAATTCACCCAAACCCCATCCCCGTTCATTAGCCTAAGTGGCCGTATGATTGCCACTATGCTGAACGGGCAGGGTATCGGTTTGGGGGTGAACCTGTCGGTAGCCCCATCGTCAATTCTGTTGCCTGATACAGCTGTGACATGGCTGGCTGAAACCTTGGCCGTGAAACCCGAAAAGGCGCAAGAAAAACCTGTTGCGATCTATGCGCCACGCGCGGTGCCCAAGATTTTGGTCAGCTCGCTTGATACCAAGCTGGCAACAATGGCAGGGCTGGCAAAAGCTGCTTATCTGGCAGAGGTTGACTATAAAGACGCCCCTAAAACCCACGTTATTGCTTTTGTCGGGGCGATTGAGCAGGCGCAAGGCGCGATCACATCGGCCGTATCCGAGGCCCTGACATTCAGTGGCGTTGAGGCCGGCACGCTGGATGTGATGTTCCTTAGCACCTCTGATCCGATTTGTGCGCAGCTTGCCAAGGTCGCTTTGCGCTTTGATCTACCCGAATTACTGGAACCCAAAGCGCAGGCAATTGCGGCGCCCGGGTCTGACCCGGACAAGCCGCCAAAGCTTCGTTAATAACCGGCATCTCGATCAACCAGATGCAAGAAGGTTCGCCCGGCCTCTCCGCGTCCGATATTTTCCACAACAACAGCGGCTGAGGTTTCCATGCGGGTTTCCGATGCGATATGTGGTGTGATCAGCACTTTGGGGTGTATCCAGTAAGGATTGTCAGCGGGCAGGGGCTCGATGCGAAATACATCCAGCGTTGCGCCTGACAGTTTACCACTGTCCAAACCTTTCAAGAGGCCGGCATCTTCAATCAATGGCCCGCGACCAGGGTTGATAATGGCGGCACCATTTTTCATTTGCGCAATAGTGTCGCTGTTGATCATGTTCTCGGTTTCAGGCGTGTCGGGCATCAGTAAAACCAGAATGTCTGATTGTGCCAGAACATCACGCAACCCGTCTGTGCCTGCGTAACATGTGACCACATCATCCGACTTCAATGACCGCGACCAGCCCACAACATTAAAGCCCTGTTTGGCGGTCGCGTGGGCGCAATACATGCCAAGTGCACCTATACCCAGAAACCCAACCGTGCGGTTGCGCGCCAAAGGGGGAGCCCAGTGGTTCAGCCACTCACCGGGCTTTGCGGCCACATGTAAAGCCGTACCCAAATGGTGGCGCATCACATGACCGACAACATAATCGGCCATGCCTTCGCTCATGCCGGGGTCAACCATACGGGCCAGCGGCTGGGTCAGGGTTTTGTTTTGCAGGGCAGTTTCAACACCAGCCCACAGGCTTTGCACCAGTTTCACATTGGTAAACGGGGTAAAATCTTTTACCGGCCCGTTTGGGGCGTAGATGATGTAGGTCACATCCAATGGATTATCCGTATCCTGAACCAGATTTATATCTAATCCAGCCTTGTCGAACAGGCCTTTCAGGTATGGTGCATAGTTATCCCAACTGGCAGATGGGGCGGAAAAGAGTACGGTTTTTGTCATTTATATTACCTTGGTCTGTGTATATGGGCACTTTGTACCAGACCAAATCCTGCCAGCAAGACCAACATTGCAGAACCACCATAACTGACCAAAGGTAACGGTACACCCACAACGGGGGCCATGCCCATGACCATCGACATGTTGACCGCGAAATAAAAGAAAAATGTGGCAGAGACCCCCAATGTGACCAAGGCACCGTAGCGGTTGTTGTTCGATATTGCCGAGACCACGCAGAACATCACAATCAGCCCGTAGATCAGCAGTAATGTCATGCCACCGGCAAAGCCGAACTCTTCAGCCAGTGTGGTAAAAATAAAATCGGTGTGTTTTTCAGGCAGGAAATTCAGCCGTCCTTGGGTGCCTTGCATGAAGCCGCGCCCTGATATGCCGCCCGAACCCAAGGCAATTTTGGACTGGGTAATATGGTAGCCCGCCCCCAAAGGATCATTTGATGGGTCTAGAAATGTGGCGATGCGTTTATACTGGTAATCTTTCAGCAACTGCCAAGATTGTCCTTTTGAATAGAGCACCGCAAAAACCAAACCGGCGGCGGCACTGGCCCCGGTTGCAAAGTACCACCAGCTGACGCCTGCCATAAACATTACCACAGCCGCCCCTGCGAACAACAGCATTGCGGTACCAAGATCGGGTTGGCGTAACACAAGTGCCATTGGGATAAAAGTCAGGATCAAGGGGGGCAGCAGCCATTGCGGCTTGGAAACCCGGTCACGGTCAAGCCATGAATAGTAAAGCGCCAATACCATAACCAAAGCGACTTTCATCAGCTCTGAGGGTTGCAGGCGTATGAAACCCAGATCAATCCAGCGCTGCGCCCCTTTGCTGGCGTCGCCCATAAAATCAACGACCACAAGCAGTGCCAGCGCAATCAAATAAACCAAAAATGACAGGCTGCGATAAGTGCTGATTGGAATGAATGCCATGATTGTCATCACTATCATCCCCAGTGCAAACCGGATCATCTGCGGTTGCGCCCAGCGGTTAATATCGCCATCAGCCACCGAAAACAGCATCAAAAAACCGATCGCGCTGGCCGAGATGATCAACAGGGTTAACGCCCAGTGATACGCAAGTATCTTGTTGAAACCAGTGGGTATTGTTTGGGTTTGTTGGTCATAAAAACTCATGCGCGGTTCCGTGGTTTTATCGGTGTTTGCGGGCTTTGTTCATCCGGGTCGCCGGTGCGCCTTTTTTGTGATGGCAGGTTGCCATAGCCCGTATCGGTACTTTCCAGTGCCGCGCGCATAACATCGCGGGCAATAGGGGCTGCGACCTTAGAGCCGCCACCGCCATGTTCCACAATAACCGCCACTGCATATTTTGGATTATCATAAGGGGCAAAAGCCACAAACAGTGCGTGATCCCGCCGTTTCCAAGGTAGATCTTCATTGCGCACAACCCCGCTTGCACGCTCTGCCTTGGTGATACGGCGCACCTGACTGGTGCCGGTTTTGCCGGCCATTTCCATGCCTTTGACAGGTATCTTTGACCCGCGTGCGGTGCCCCGCGAACTGTTCACCACTTCAAACATGCCTTGGCGCACCAGTGCCAGATGCTCGGGGTTGATATCCAATGGTGTGTTGCCTTTAATTGGCCACCCAGCTTCACCGACAGAGTTGATTAAACGCGGATCAATTGCTGTGCCTGTGGCGATACGTGCCGCCATTATCGCCAGTTGCAAGGGGGATGCCAAAGTGAAGCCCTGACCGATACCTGCATTTAAAGTGTCACCAATTACCCAGTCTTCGCCTTTGACCCTGCGCTTCCATTCCTTTGTCGGTGCCAGCCCTTCACGGATGGCAGTCAGCGGTAAAGCGTGGCGTGTGCCCAAGCCAAGTTTGCGGGCCATTGCGGATATATTTTCAATGCCCACACGTTCGGCAATCTCATAGAAATACACATCACAGCTTTCACGCAATGAACGTATAAGGTTGACCTTTCCGTGCCCGCCTCTGCGCCAGCAGTGGAATTTCGAACCATAAACTTCGATGCTGCCTCTACAACGTATCTGTTCTTTGGCGTCTATCACCCCGGCTTCAAGGGCGGCCAGTGCCACCACCATTTTATAGGTTGAGCCGGGTGGGTATGTGCCGGAAACGGTTTTATTGGCAAGTGGGCGATATTCGTTTGCGTTCAGGGCTTTCCAGTCGGCGACAGAAATGCCCGTTACAAATTTATTAGGATCAAATGTAGGGGCCGAGGCCAATGCCAGAATATCCCCGTTATTCACGTCCATTAATACGACGCCCGCACTTTTATCGCTGATGCGTTCCAGTGCAATGCGTTGCAAATCCGTATCAACGGTCAGTTGCAGGTTCTTGCCGGGTTCACCCGCTTTGCTGTCAATCTGGCGCATCACCCGCCCGACGGCATTGACCTCGATACGTTTAATCTCGGCTTTGCCGCGCAAGTCATGTTCGGCGCGGGTCTCAACCCCGTTTTTACCGATTTGAAACCGTGGAATACGCAGTAACGGATCATCGTCTTCTATCTTGCTTAGATCATAATCGCTTACCGGGCCGACATAGCCTACAATGTGGCAATACTCTTGTGGGTACGGATATTTTCTGTAAGTACCGACAATGGGCGTGATGCCGGGCAGGGACGGGGTATTGGCAGCTACCGCAGACACCTGTGCCCAATTCAGGTTTTCGGTGACTGTGACCGGCACCCATGGCCTGCGTTCACGGGCCGCTTTCAGCACCTGGTTCATTTGGTCGTCACTTAGCGGGATGATTTCAGCAAGCCTGCGTAAAATACGTTCCGGTTCAATTGCCTGTTCGCGGATCATTTGAATGCGGTAAAGCGGCTCATTGATCGCAACTGGCTTGCCTTTGCGGTCATAAATCAACCCGCGTGCCGGGGGAACCAGTTGCATGCTGATACGGTTTTCTTCGGCAAGCAGACGAAACTGTTGGGATTGCTCAACACCTAACTGGCGCATCCGGTACCCTAGCAGGCCCATAAAACCAACTTGTGCGCTAAGAAAAATAAATGCACGACGGGATATATTTTTGTTTTTTTCTTTTTCAGAGCGTCTCATACTTTATGCCCTTTGACCGCAAACGCGCCCAATACAGGTTTTTTGAGGCGTAAAAAATGGGTAAAGATAAAGATTACAAACGGGTAAGATGCAACCGTGAAAACAAATTCCCAAACTATATTTAAAACTGGGGGTGATGGTACATATGCAATAGATAAAATGACCAGGTTCATGATCAATGCCAAGAGTAGCAACATCGCAAAGTAAAACCACTCAAATGGAAACAAGTTTTCTAAAAATGCATCCCGGTTTACCCGCAAAAGCTCTGATGTGACTAAGACACAGGCCGTCCAGATGCCAAATGGCTTTGCCATAAATATATCAAAGCTAAAATAAATCAGGGCAATAAGCCAAAAAGGTACAACTTTAGGATGCCGGATGATTAATGCGCAGATAATGCAATATAAAACATCAGGCATTGGCAGAGCGGACGGCGCCAGTGAAAACGGGATCAGATTGTAAAATAATATACAGGCAGCGAACAGAAGCAATGCCAGTTGCCGCAGCCAGATCGAATGATATTTTAGATCACTCATCCGTCTGTTTCTTGGTTTTGGTCGATAGTATCTTCTTGAGGCAATACAGGCCCGATTAAGCGGTCAGGGTCAGTAATGGAAAGGCTGGGGGAATGGCGGATAATCCGCATAAACCCCAGCCGTTTATAATCTGCGGATAAGCGTGTGCGAAATTTGTTATCAGAGGTTAATACAGCTTGGCCAACCAATAAATCAGGCGGGAAAACCCCACCGTCACCAGAGGTAAGGATGCGGTCGCCAGGTTGTACTAAATTGGGGTTTTCTATAAAATCCAGAACCGGCAACAATGTATTATCACCGCTTAAAATCGCGGTTTGGTTAGAAGGTTTGATGATGACCGGAATACGGCTGTTGCTGTCGATCAGAAAAATCACCCGCGATGAATTTTCACCGACACCCGATATACGCCCCAACAGGCCAAGCCCGTCCATTGCCGCCCAGCCGTCAACAATACCATCGTGCTTGCCAAGGTTGATCAAGGCGGATTGTCGAAATGGGCTGCCACTGTCGGTCAGAACAACGCCTGATATAAATGACAGTTTTGGCGGCAATTTCACATTGTTCAAATCCAGCAGCTGTGCCTTTTCCTGTTCCAGTTGAATTGCGGCCTCTCGCCAGGCTTTCATTTGCTGCAATTCGCGGCGCAATTCCTGATTTTGCTCATAAATGCGCCCATAAGATTGAAAGTCATCCACAATCCGTGAAATAAGCGTGACCGGGCCCATGGCCCATTCCATATTGGGAATGACTTTGTCCAATATGGAAATTCGTATTTGCTCGGCGCGTGGATTATCGATGCGCCAAAACAGGAAGGTTAAAAGCAGGAAGAAAAGTGTCAGCCCAAAAAGGACGCGGCGAATGGAGCGTCCAAAATCGTAATCTTGTATTTTCTGCCCCGCCATATACTGCACCTTGGGAACGTTAAAAACTCTAGCTGTCGTAATCTATGACATGTGCGAGTTGTTTGGCAAACTCTAAAGACATGCCCGTTCCGATGGCCACGCAGCTTAAACAATCTTCAGCAACCGATATTGGCAGGCCGGTTTGTTCGCGCAAAGCCAGATCCAAGTCACCCAATAAAGCACCGCCACCTGTCAGCATAACGCCGCGATCAACGATGTCAGCGGCTAAATCGGGTGGTGTGCTTTCCAAAGCCTGCATCACCGCTTCGCAGATTTGTTGCACTGGCTCGGCTAAGGCGTCAGCCAGTTGCGCCTGATTTAACTCAATTTCTTTTGGTACGCCATTCAGCAAATCACGCCCGCGGATAATCATTTTCTCACCGACCCCGTTTTCGGGCATCCGTGCGGTGCCGATGGTGGTCTTGATCCGTTCAGCTGTTGACTCGCCTACCAGCAGGTTTTGCTGGCGGCGCAGGTATGAGATCAGGGCTTCGTCCATGCGGTCGCCACCGACGCGGGTTGAACGAGCATAAACAATGTCACCCAATGATATCACGGCAACCTCGGTTGTTCCGCCACCGATATCCACAACCATTGAACCTGTTGGTTCCTGAATTGGCATGCCAGCGCCCAAGGCCGCTGCAATTGGTTCTGCGATTAGCCCGGCTTTACTGGCACCTGCCGAAATAACAGAGCCACGAATGGCGCGTTTTTCAACCGGTGTGGCTCCATAAGGCACACAGACAATAATGCGTAGTTTTGACATTGGTGAGCGGCGGTGAACTTTGGCGATGAAATGTTTGATCATTTCCTCAGCCGTGGCAAAGTCTGCAATAACCCCATCGCGCATCGGGCGAATGGCCTCGATTGAACCAGGGGTCCGGCCCATCATCAATTTGGCGTCTTCACCAACTGCAAGAACCCGTTTAACGCCACCTTTGACATGATAGGCAACCACAGAGGGTTCATTCAGAACAATACCCTTGCCTTTGACATAGATCAGCGTGTTTGCTGTGCCCAGATCAATCGCCATATCTGAAGAGAAAATGCTAAAAATATTACCGAGCATTGCGTGCGTCCTATCTTGAAAATCCAGTTTCAAGACTCATCTTGAAAGCCTTATTCTTATAGGTGCCGCAGTGCTTGTCCGTAAAGGGAAATAAATGAGCTAATCGGCCAGAAGGTCGTTTATTCGAAGTTTTAAGCGAAGTTTCGCCTCAGATTGTCAAAATTGTACGAGCCGAACACCAGTCAATACCGGTGCTCGGTTTCTTTTGATGGGGTTATTCCGCTTCAGGCGCGGTTTTTTCGCGCCGCACCATCAGTTTGTTCAAGGCGTTTACGTAAGCCTTGGCCGAGGCCACAACCGTATCGGTATCAGCAGATTGCCCATTTACGATTTTACCGTTTTCTTCCATGCGTACACTTACTGTCGCCTGTGCGTCAGTGCCTTCGGTGACTGCATGTACCTGATACACGGCTAAGCGCGCATCATGCGGGAACAGTTGTTTGACCGCGTTGAAAACCGCATCAACCGGCCCGTCGCCTGTGGCTGTGACCTGATGGTCAACACCGTCAATGGACAGTGTCAGATCAGCCGATTGCGGGGCTTCGGTACCGCAGATCACCCGCAGGAACTTTATTTGCAGATAATCATAGGCCTGATGTGTGCCTTCATCGGATACCAATGCAATCAGGTCATCGTCATAAACTTCCTTTTTGCGATCAGCCAAAGCTTTGAAGCGCACAAACACGTCTTTCAACTGGTTATCACCTAAATCATAACCCAGATCAGCCAGTTTTGAACGCAATGCGGCCCGTCCTGAATGTTTGCCCATCACCAGATTGGTTTCTTTCAGGCCTATGTCCTGCGGGCGCATTATCTCGAACGTGTCGGCAGATTTCAGCATGCCGTCCTGATGGATACCGCTTTCATGGGCAAAAGCGTTTTTGCCGACAATCGCTTTGTTGTTTTGTACCGCAAAGCCTGAAACCGTGGCCACACGGCGGCTGATATTCATGATTTTGGTGGTATCGATGTCGGTGCGATACGGCATGATGTCATTGCGCACCCGTAAGGCCATCACCACCTCTTCCAATGCAGTGTTGCCCGCGCGTTCACCCAAGCCATTGATTGTACATTCAATTTGCCGCGCACCGCCATCAACGGCTGCCAGCGCATTGGCTGTCGCCATGCCCAGATCGTTGTGACAATGGGTGGCGAAGATCACTTCATCAGCGCCCGGCACTTTATTGATTAACATCGTAATCAAATCGGCACTTTCACGCGGTGCGGTAAAGCCCACCGTATCGGGAATGTTGATTGTGGTGGCCCCTGCTTTGATCGCGGTTTCCACCGTACGACACAGGTAATCTTCTTCTGTGCGGGTGGCGTCCATCGCCGACCATTGCACATTGTCGCACAGATTGCGCGCATGGGTGACTGTATCGTGAATACGCACGATCATTTCGTCCATTGTCAGATCAGGAATGGCGCGGTGTTGCGGTGACGTGCCAATGAAGGTGTGAATACGCGGTTGTTGTGCAAATTTCACCGCGTCCCAACAACGGTCAATGTCGCGGATAATCGCACGGCTTAAGCCGCAGATTACGGCGGTTCTGCTGTTTTCGGCAATCGCTTTTACGGCGGCAAAATCACCTTCGGAAGCAATCGGGAAACCAGCTTCGATGATATCAACACCCATACTGTCCAGCATTTCTGCAATTTCCAGCTTTTCATTATGGCTCATGGTTGCACCGGGCGATTGTTCGCCGTCACGCAAAGTGGTGTCAAAAATCAAGACGCGGTCTTGTTTGGATTTATCAGTCATATCGGTATCTCTTTTGTTTACTTAGCTATGTTCGTGTCAGCGCGAAAATTTATACCCTCTGAGCGCACGCGCCGTTTCAGGCACGCTCAGAGGCAGCTAAGTAGAAGAAGCGCACGCAGGGGCAGGCCTACAGAGGCCGCGCCGGAAAGGGTATGTGCGTTTTTCTTCATATCTGCTTTATACTTAGATTCGGAGAAAAGAAAAGAGGTTTGACACTTACTGTTTGCGAAGTAACATTCCCCTATGGCCAAGAAACCCAAAACCGCCCTGATCATCGGGGCTTCTGGCGGTATAGGTTCGGCTCTTGTCACTTTATGTGCAGAGCGGGGGTATAACGTTCTGACTTTATCGCGGCGCACAGATGGGCTGGATATTACCGATGAAAGCAACGTAAGTGCCCATGCCAAAACCATCAAGGGCGGGTTGGATTTGGTTGTGGTGGCCACTGGTGCGTTAGAGGTTGACGGGTTGCGACCGGAAAAGACCATGCAGAATATTTCCGCCGCACACTTGTTGAAACAATTTCAGACCAACGCGCTGGGGCCTGCGTTGTTACTGAAGTATTTCGCCCCGAAACTGACCAAGGTCAGACGTGCCACCATGGTGGTTCTGTCTTCGCGTGTGGGCTCAATCGGTGAGAATTATATTGGCGGTTGGGTGTCTTATCGCGCTGCAAAAGCGGCGTTGAACCAGATCGTGCGCACGGCGGCGATTGAGTTAGAGCATAAGAACCCGAAAGCGATTTGTATCGCTTATCACCCCGGTACGGTGCTGACTGACATGACCCGCAAATATCTGAAAGACAAGACATCTGTATTGCCAAAAGACGCTGTGATAGACCTGTTGGATGTGGTCGATAACCTGTCGCTGCGCGATACCGGTCATTTCCTGAACTGGACGGGAAAACAGGCGGTTTGGTAGTGGGTTATTTTGTCACGAAGGCGGCTTCATCGCCCTTCCTTCTGGTTTTTTATGACCACGTTTAATATGTTTGCGCCTTGAAAGAACATCTTTAACATCTGTCCAGGCTTTGGCCCAAAGGTCTGTATCTTTAAATGCAATCACGTGGTTGCTTTCAAGCCTTTCCTGATCCGTCCAATCTGACTTTTGAAAGCTTTCGTTCAATGCCCGAAGACGTTCCAACCTTTTTAGCAATGAACCTGTGTGCATTTCTTCAAGCTGGTGTTTTGGCATAGGGTCTATTGTTTTAGATTTTGCCATGCTTTTATTTGCTATACCTGATTTGCAATGCGATCATTCCACCACTGGTACTGCTTCGCCTTCTTTCCATAATCCGTCATATACGTCACCATTGGCAAATGTTATCGTACCTTGCCCTTCACGTATCCCGTGCTGGAATGAGCCGACGTAATCGTCGCCATTGGCATATTTGGCGTGACCGATCCCGTGCATTTCGCCGTCGACCCATGCGCCTTCATAGACAAATCCGTCGTTGGTTGAATGGGTGCCGATGCCGTCACGTTTGCCGGCCTTGAAGTCGCCGTCATAAATGCTGCCATCGCTGAAAGTGGCAATGCCTTTACCTTCGCGGATACCTTTGACCCAAGTTCCGGTGTAGCTAAAGCCTTTCTGATAAACGATTTTACCTTGTCCGTGGTTGCGGGCTTGATTAAAATCGCCCTCATAAACCGTGCCGTTGGCATAGGTCGCCAACCCTTTGCCCTGAATGATGCCTTTCAGCCAGCCGCCTTCATAACTGCCGCCATCTGTATATGTGATCTTGCCTTTACCGTTGGGCAGGTCGTCTTTTATCGCGCCTGCATATTGTGCACCACTTGGATAGGTGATTTGGCCATCACCTTGTATTTTTCCGGCGACCCAGTGGCCCGAGAATTTATAACCATCCTTGCGTGTCAGTACCCCGGCACCATCGCGCTGGCTTTTTTTGAACTCGCCTGTGTAGTTGTCGCCATTGGCAAAAGCCAGTTTGCCTTGGCCGCTTTTAGCGCCTTTGAGCATGCCACCAGTGTACTTGTCACCGTTGGTTAAAAGCAGCGTGCCAGAGCCAGTGATCTGTCCTTGCTGCCACTCACCATTATATGTCGCGCCGTCTGCTAAGATCACAAGCCCCTTGCCGTGCCGCTGCCCGTCAACCACATCGCCTTTGTATGTTGCCCCGTCGGGGTACTTGATTTCGGCTTTGCCGGTTTTCTTGCCTTCAACCCAGTCACCTTCGTAACGATAACCGCTTTCACTGATCAAAACCCCGGTGCCGTGGTGATTGGCGGCTTTGAACTGACCGTCATAAACTTCGCCATTGGCATAACGCGCCAGTCCGACGCCTTCAATTTTACCGTCTTTCCATGTGCCGATATATGTGCTGCCGTCAGCGAATGTGATCTTGCCCAGACCTTCGGGTTTACCGGCTTGAAACTGGCCTTTGTAAAAAGAACTGTTGGGAAATTTTGCAGTGCCTTCGCCCTGAATTTGACCTTCAACCCATTCGCCTGAGTATTCATAGCCGTTGGGCAGAATATATGTACCCTGACCATGTTGTCGTCCGTCTTTGAAGGTGCCGTTATAAACCCCGCCCGTGTCATATTGTTTGGTTAGAATTTGCGATGATTGCGCAAGGGCGTATGTGCCTAGTCCCAGACTGAGGGAGGTTGCCAGAATGAATAGTCTATTAATCTTCACGCGCCAATTTCCTTTGTGGCTTTAGGGTATCAGGTCGGACTTTACGGTGTGACTAACAATCTGACAAGCTTTCGCTTTCCATGTTTCGCTGATCTGTTAAAACTTGGGTGAACCCGCTTTTGGGTAGTTTGTTTAACAGGATGCAAAATGACCGATAAATTAAGGTTAACACTGGCGCAGTTGAACCCCACCCTTGGGGATTTTAACGGTAATTTAACCAAGGCACGGGATGCTTGGGCGCAGGCCAAGGCGGCAAAATCTAATATGCTGGTGCTGCCTGAAATGTTTCTGACAGGTTATCAGGCGCAAGATTTGGTGCAAAAACCCGCGTTTACCGCAGATGCATTGGCCAAGCTTGAAGTCTTTGCCGCTGATTGCAAAGATGGCCCAGCTGTTGGTATCGGCCTGCCGATGCGTGAGGGTGATAAGGTTTACAACTGCTATGCTATTGTGCGTGGCGGCAAGGTTGCCAGTATAATCCGCAAGCACCATTTGCCGAATTACAAGGTTTTTGATGAGCCGCGCACTTTTGCCACTGGCGCCATGAGCGGGCCTTATATGATCGGTGACGCCCGTATTGGTTCTCCAATTTGTGAAGACGCATGGTACGGCGATGTTTGCGAGATGCTGGAAGAAACCGGCGCCGAGATTTTGGTCTCGCCCAATGCCTCGCCGTATTATCGTGGTAAGTTTGAGAAGCGCATCAACACGATGGTCGCGCGTGTGGTTGAGACCGGCCTGCCGATGGTTTATCTGAACTTGATCGGCGGACAGGATGATCAGGTGTTTGATGGCGGTTCTTTTGTGTTGAACCCCGGGGGTGAGCTGGCTTTGCAGATGCCATTGTTCGAAGAAGCTATAGAACATGTTGATTTTACCCGCACAGATGACGGTTGGCGGGCCGCACATGGCCCCAAGGCACGTTTTCCAGATGAATGGGAACAGGATTATCACGTCATGGTCACGGCTTTGCGCGATTACATGGCGAAGACAGGGTTTAAAAAGGTTTTGCTGGGGCTTTCAGGCGGCATCGACAGTGCGATTGTGGCTACAATTGCGGTTGATGCGCTGGGTGCCCAAAATGTGCGTTGCGTGATGATGCCGTCGGAATATACCAGTCAAGAAAGTCTGGACGATGCGGTGGCTGTTGCCAAGGCGCTGGGCTGCCAATACCACAATGTGCCGATCTCTGAAGGCCGTGACGCCATCACCAACACGCTGGCCCCGATGTTTGAAGGGCTGGAGGCGGATGTTACGGAAGAGAACATCCAGTCCCGCCTGCGCGGACTGCTGTTGATGGCGATGTCCAACAAGTTTGGGGAAATGCTGCTGACGACGGGAAATAAATCCGAAGTGGCAGTGGGATATGCCACGATTTATGGTGATATGGCAGGCGGTTATAACCCGATCAAGGATGTATATAAAATGCGGGTGTTTGAAAGCTGCCGCTGGCGTAATGCTAATCACCGCGACTGGATGATGGGGCCTAGCGGTGTTGTGATCCCTGTGAATGTCATCGATAAGCCACCCACCGCTGAGTTGCGCGAAGACCAGAAGGATAGCGATAGCCTGCCGGAATACGAAGTGCTGGACGGTATTCTGGAAATGCTGATGGATCAGGATGCAAGCGTGACTGACTGCGTGGCGGCGGGCTTTGCGCGTGAGGATGTGAAGCGGGTGGAACACCTGTTGTATATCTCGGAATACAAACGCTTCCAGTCGGCCCCGGGGGCCCGGTTATCGTTGAAGGCTTTCTGGTTGGATCGTAGGTATCCTATTGTGAACAGGTGGCGGGATGAGGGGTGAAAATGGATGTTATAGATGGAATTATCAAATCTGGTATCGTTAACCCTTTAAGTCGTTTTGATTTATTCGAAGAGATGCAGAATCTTTGAATAAAGTTATTATTCTATATCTTGTAGAATATAAGGGGATGTAGGGTGTGTGCTTTGCACGCACCTTTTGTGGCGATGTTGGAATGGTGCGTGCAAAGCACACACCTTACGGGCCACGCCTTATCACCCCGTCACCACTATCTGGCTGGCGGGGTTTTCGTATTATTGGGTATGTATCTATAAGAGAGGCAGGCCTGCCGTTTGTAGTTATAAGGCCGAACAGAGAGTTTGATCTCTGCACCTAATTCTTACCGGTAATTTTCGGTGGCTTTCGCATTTGACGCTGTTACCCGCCCTTTGAAAACCCGTGAACTACTTTTGCTAGCAGGGGTGTTATACA
>CAXMSA010000039.1:0-20542 GCA_964195605.1 uncultured Amylibacter sp. | reverse complement strand
CCCGTGATGTATCGGGTGAAGGCGTGCAGCAAGCCTTGCTGATAATCATGGAGGGCACGGTTGCAAGTGTGCCACCCCAAGGTGGACGCAAACACCCGCAACAAGAATTCCTGCAAGTCGACACTACAAACATTCTATTTATCTGTGGTGGTGCTTTTGCCGGGCTTGATCGGATTATCTCACAACGCGGTAAAGGCTCTGCCATTGGGTTTGGGGCTGATGTTAAAGATGAAGAAAATCGCGGTGTTGGCGAAGTATTCCAAGATCTAGAACCAGAGGATTTACTGAAATTTGGCCTGATCCCTGAATTCGTTGGTCGTTTGCCGGTTATCGCAACGCTGACCGATTTGGATGAAGACGCGCTTGTGACTATTTTGTCTGAGCCGAAGAATGCGCTTGTGAAGCAATACCAGCGTTTGTTCGAGTTGGAAAACGCCAAGCTGACGTTTACCGATGAAGCGCTGCGTGCAATCGCCAAACGCGCAATCTTACGCAAAACTGGAGCGCGTGGTTTGCGGTCTATTTTAGAAGATATTCTGCTTAACACGATGTTTGAATTGCCAAGCCTGGAAAATGTCACCGAAGTGGTGGTCAATGAAGAGGCGGCCCGCAGTGAAGCTGAACCACTGGTTGTTTATAGCGATGCCGTATCCGCGGATGAAAGCGCATCCGCGTCCTAAACGGCCCTAGACGTTGCTGTATAAATTGGGCATATAGATTGTACCAACAATCGGGGTTGATAATATGAACTTCATCAAACGACTTTTCACATGGTGGCACGGGCAAACCATGAACACGCAGTTTTACACATGGCGTAAAGGTGTGCGTGTCGGGGAAGACGATGAAGGTAACATTTTTTATGAAACCCGTGATGGCAAACGCCGTTGGGTGATTTTTAATGGCTATGTTGAGGCCAGCCGAGTATCTGCCGATTGGCATGGTTGGTTGCACCACACATTTAAAGAACCGCCAACCAAGAAACCACTGACACATAAAACATGGGAAAAGCCGCATCAGGAAAACCTGACAGGTACAGATGCTGCTTATGCGCCAGCGGGTAGCATTCGGGCGACACAGCCTGCGGACCGTAGTGATTATGATGCCTGGCAACCTGAGTAAAGTTCAATAACATGAAAAATAATCCTTTAGAAACGGCTATTGGCGCTTTGGTCGTTATGGCCGCCGTCGGGTTTTTATATTACGCCTCAAACGTGGTCGGAATTTCAGGAACAAGTGATACTTATGATGTAAACGCTAGCTTTCGCAGCGCCGAAGGCATTGCCTTGGGCACGGATGTACGCATGGCAGGGGTTAAAATCGGCTCTGTTACAGGAATGAAGCTTAGCCCGACAACGTTTCGCGCCGAATTAATCGTTGCAATAAAAAACATCGTTGAAATTCCTGATGATAGTGCGATTGCTGTGACTTCTGAAGGATTGCTTGGCGGGAATTTTATTGAGATTATTCCTGGTGCATCTGAATTCCCCGTCGAAAACGGTGGTGAGATTGAAGATACCCAAGGCAGTATAAGTTTTATCACCTTATTGATGAAATTTGTGTCAAGCAAAGAATGATACGTTGTTTCTTTGTAATTGTTGGATTGCTTGTCGCTGTTGTTCCTGCCAGTGCGCAAAGCCAAATAGCAACAAAGGCCAGCAATTCTGCGGAATTACGTACACTTGATACCTTAACAGGTGTGGTTGAGGATTTGACGATTGCGGTTGGGCAAACCCGTTCTTATGAGCGCTTGATGATCACGGTAGAACAATGCCGCTACCCGATAGATAACCCCAACAGTGACGCTTTTGCTTATGTAACCATTCAGGACATACGCGAAGATGAACCACGGTTTGATGCTTGGATGATTGCCTCTAGCCCTGCGTTATCAGCACTTGAACATCCACGTTATGATGTCTGGTTGTTAAGGTGTAAAATCCCAGAGGGTTGAGTGTCTGCGGCCAATTTAAAAAAATCGGCTTTTATCTGCAATGCCAATTCCAGCTTATCGTGGTAAACCGCTCGCGGAATCTCTATTGCGCCTAAGCTTTCTAAATGATCGGTCAGAAACTGGGTGTCAAACAGTTGAAAACCACCAAATTTTAAACGCGCCACCAAATATACCAATGCAATTTTTGATGTGTCCGTGCGGGTTGAAAACATGCTTTCACCAAAGAACGCGCCATTTATGGCTATACCGTAAACCCCACCAACCAGATTAGGGCCTTCCATGACCTCTATTGAATGGGCAAAGCCTAAGTTATGCAGTTGATTGTAAAGTTTTTTTATTTCAGCATTGATCCAGGTTTCCGCTCGATTGGCGCAAGCCGTAATCACAGCGTTGAAACATTGGTTTACAGTCACCGTATACTGCGCACGTTTAATCCTCCGGGCAAGGCTGCGTGACACATGAAATTTATCTAAAGGAAATATGCCGCGCATTTGCGGGTCTACCCAGTAAATTTCTGGATCATCAACACTGTCGGACATTGGAAACACGCCCGATGCATAAGCATGCAGTAAAAGTTCCGGTGTTATTTGAGGCGGTGGTTCGGCGGTCATTTTCCGCCGTTCCTATTCAAAAGTTTGGGTTTCCAACCACTTTTCCAGCCAGTGGATGTCATAATCCCCTGTCTGAATAGCATCTTCTTTTAAGAGCGCATGAAACAAAGGCGTTGTTGTATCGACGCCGTCAATAACCAGTTCTTCAAGTGCGCGTTTCAGACGTGCCAAAGCGCCTTCACGGTCACGGCCAGTTACGATCAATTTGCCGATCAGACTGTCGTAATAGGGTGGGATTGAATAGCCGTCGTAAAGAGCGGAATCCATACGCACACCTAAACCACCGGGTGCATGATAGGTTGTTATTTTGCCAGGGCACGGGGTAAAATTAGGTAGTTTTTCGGCGCATATGCGCACTTCAATCGCATGACCTTTGATTGACAGTTCATCTTGTTGCAAGGTCATCTCTTCGCCTGCGGCAACGCGTAATTGCTGCTTTACCAAATCGACACCAAAGATGGCTTCTGTGACGGGATGTTCCACTTGCAAACGGGTATTCATTTCTATGAAGAAAAATTCGTCACGTTCATACAAAAACTCGATGGTACCCGCACCTTCATAGCCGATCGCGGCAACCGCATCTGAACAGGTTTTGCCGATTTCCGCGCGGATTTCTGGGGTGATAGCAGGGCCGGGGGCCTCTTCGAAAACTTTTTGGTGGCGCCGTTGCAGCGAACAATCACGCTCACCCAAGTGTACAGCACGGCCGCGGCCATCGCCAAAAACCTGCACTTCGATATGGCGCGGTAAGGTCAGGTATTTTTCAATATAAACTTCGTCATTTCCAAACACAGACTTGGCTTCCGAACGTGCAGTGCCAAATGCTACTGCCAGATCATCTTTGGTTTGCGCCACTTTCATGCCGCGACCACCACCACCTGCTGTGGCTTTGATAATCACAGGGAAACCCATTTCATCCGCGATTTTGTTGGCCTGTTCAAGGTTTGCCACACCGCCATCTGACCCCGGAACACAAGGAACGCCCAAGTCTATCATGGTTTTTTTGGCGGTGATTTTATCGCCCATCATGCGAATGTGGGCTGCACTTGGGCCGATGAATTTCAACCCGTGATCTTCAACGATTTGCACGAATTCTGCATTTTCTGATAAAAAGCCGTAACCGGGGTGAATAGCCTCGGCACCAGTGATTTCACAAGCAGAGATAATAGCAGGCACTGACAGATAACTGTCTTTACCGGCAGGTGGGCCAATGCAAACGCTTTCATCAGCCATGCGTACATGCATTGCGTCTGCATCCGCCGTTGAATGAACTGCAACAGTTGCCACACCCAGTTCTTTACAGGCGCGTATAATGCGAAGGGCGATTTCGCCACGGTTGGCAATCAGGACCTTGGAAAACATATGGTGCTGCTCCTTTAAACTGAGCGATTATTCGATGATGACTAATGGCGAGCCAAATTCAACAGGCGTACCGTCATCGACCAGAATACGGGTAATTTTGCCTGATTTCGGGGCAGGGATCTGGTTCATGGTTTTCATCGCTTCGATGATCAGCAAGGTCTGGCCCTCGTTAATGCTGGCCCCAACCGTGATGAAGGGCGATGCACCTGGCTCTGCTGAAAGATAAACCGTGCCGACCATGGGTGAGGTCACAGCACCTGGATGTTGTGAAGGGTCATCTGTAACTGGGGCTGGGATCGTGTCGCTTGTTGGTGCGGCAATTGCGGCTGGTGCTGCTACAACTGCCTGTGGTGCCGCCGCGACAATCATTTGACGCGACACACGTACATTAAGCGTTTTATTACCACCATAATCACGCTTCACATGCAAATCCGTCAGGTCATTTTCACGTAATACTTCAGCCAAAGCTTGAATGAATTCTACGTCAGTATCTTGATCTTTTTTGGTCATGTAAGCCTCAGTAGTTGTCACCCGTTACGGGCATTCCCCAACGTATACAGTGTCTGGGCGCGGTATTAAAGCATTCTTGTGTCAGAAAGCTGCATTTCTACTGGGTTTGGTGACGTAGTTCTGAAACAATGTCTTTCATGACACTTTCGGGCACATAACCCCGCACAATATGGTCGTTAAAGATGAATGTTGGCGTACCGTTGACGTTCAGGGCTTCACCCAAAACACGGGTTCGTTTGATTTGCTCATCGACCGATGGTTCTGACATTTGTGCGATAATAACCTGGCCGTCCAAATCAACATTTTTAGCTAAAAATGCGATTACCTGATCGTTTACCGGGCCATTATGTTCGATGAACTGGTTGTACATTTTCTTATAGGCGTCGGGGCCAAGACTTTGCAAAGTGGCAATCGCGGCGCGTGACAATTCATAAGAGTCTTCACTTAGAATAGGGTATTCTTTGACCACCAGACGTATGTTGCCATCGGTTTTAACAAGGTTTGCAACTTCACTATGGGCTTTGCGGCAATAAGCACATTTATAATCAAGAAACTCTACCAATGTAATGTCCCCATCAGGGTTTCCACCTTCCCAAGAAATGCCGTCATTCTGGATTTCTTCTAGGTTTGAGGTGATTAAAAGAGCTTCTTGTTCCAGTTCACCTTGTTGTTGGCGTTGTTCCAGAATGCTGAATGCCTCCATGATAACATCCGGGTTTTGCAACAGATATTCACGAACCTGCTGCCCAAACTGTTCTTTTTCCTGCGCATTCATGGCATTTAAATCCAGTGCAAGCGCAGGGGTGCTGGCGGTTAAAAGCCCAGTTAGAAGTGCCGCTTTTATAAGGTTAAACATGATTATCTCTTCTTTTTACCTTTATTTAGACGTTCTGCGATTGCAAGGATGTCTGCGGCTTTACGCCAGCCTGTTGTGCCTTCGGGTAATAAGCCCACTGCACGTTTAGCATGTATTTGTGCCTGTTTAAAGTTAGATGCAAGCGCATAACGCTCTGCTGTTGCCACCGATGCCATGCCGGGGTTACCGGTTTTTGCATATGCGACACCTAAGTCACGTAGCATGCGCCCGTTGCGCGGGTCGCGGGCATAGGATTTTTTTAATGTGTTGAGTGCGGTTTTAGCGGAAAACCCAGAGTTTTTGGCCAGTTGCGCCCGCCCCAATCCCGCCAGTATCTGCGGGTCTTTAGGGGCTATGCGCACTGCTTTACGATAAGCCGCAGCGGCACCGGAAGAATTGCCGTTCTCCAGTAATATCTGCCCGTAAAGTTCTTGATAATACGGGTCATTGGGGCGCATGGAAATCAAGCGTCTAATCGCGACAAGTGATTTCTTTTTATCCGGCAGCCGGTGATAAGCAATAGCACGGGTCAGGGTTGCTATCTCGCCCTTATCCGAGCGCTTCAATCGGCGTAAAACCCCTTTTGGGCTGCCGATGAAACTGTTGAATTTTGCTAAAGAACGCGCATACCAGTAATCAATGTTCGGTGATTGTGTGGTGACGCGGCCTTGATAAGCTGCAACATAAGTGCGCAGATCTGAGATTCTTTGGGAACTCAGCGGGTGGGTGATGGCATAAGCATCTTGTCTGCTGGTACTTAAAGCCTCTTGGCCGCGAAAAATATTCAAGACTTCTATGGCCGCTTCCGGGTTGATGCCTGCACGGGCCATATAACGCGCACCTGATTGGTCAGCGGCACTTTCCTGGCCGCGCGAGAAGGCTAGAAAACGGCGTTGGGCGATGGATTGGGTGGCGGCGGCCACGCCAATGGCACCTTTACCCCCGCCTGCGGCAGCGGTCAGAACGCCCAGAACAGCACCAAGCCCAACGGCGGTTCTGGTGCTGCCTAAATTAGCTACTCTTTGGGTGATATGACCCCCGGTAATATGGCCGATTTCATGGGCGATAACGGATTGCAACATTTCAACAGATTTCATCTGGCGGATCAGGCCTGTATTAATGAAGATATTATTGCCGCCTGTCGTGAAGGCGTTTAGGCCGTGACTGTTGATGATAAAAATATTGACCCGGCCCACACCTGCGGCCTTTGCAATCGGGGCAGCTATAAGGCGTAAGGTACGTTCTATTTCAGAATCGCGGATCAACCCCTGAGCATGTGCAAAAGGGGTGGCAATAAGCATAAAGGGTAATACCCGCAGGCAAAATTTTAGAATTCCGATCATCTGAACTGAATTTAATCCTATGTTTCATCCTTTAGCTTATAGAAAAATAAAAGCGCGCCAAACACAAGGTTTAGACGCGCTTTTGCCGTTAATGTGAGCGGATTTTAGCCGCGAGACCACCAACCACGCCGTTTTGGCTTTGTTTCTACGGGTTTTTCCGCAACCATTACTTCTGCAGCGACCGATTCTGTTACCACGACAGCTTGAGGGGCCGCAGGCACTTCGAGGGCTGGCTCTGTAACTGGTTCAGCTATTTCATTTGTTTTCTTAGGAGCTGCTTTTGGCTTAGCCTTTACCGCCTTTGCCCTCGGTTTCGCAGGTTTTTTATTTGCTTTAGGTTTTACCGTATCTTCAGCCGGGGCTTCTTTTTCAGGGCTGTCTGCCACTGTATCTTCGGTACTTGCTTCAACATTCTCTGCGGCCTTCTTTGCTGCAGGCTTGCGCGGGGCCCTTTTGCGCTTAGGTTTTTCAGCCTTTACAGTTTCGGCTTCTGCCTGCTCTGGTGTAGGCGTATCTGTTGCCTCTTTAACTGGGGTGTCTGTTTTTAAAGGCGTATCCGCAGGTTTATCATCAGAAGCAGAAGATTGATCTGTCGCATTAACGGTTTCTGCCACATCATTTTGTGTGGCGTCGTTTGCCGTCTGTTTTGATTTGCTACGGCCACGCCCGCCACGACGGCGGCGCCTTTTCTTAGGTTGATCTTCGTCAATGTCACTTGGCGGTGTTTCAGTTTCAGTTGCAGCTTCATCGAAGCTTTCCATGGAAACTGTTTCCATAGAAATTGGCGCATTTGCAGGTTGAGGAATGAACCGTGTTGCGGTTTTGAATTTCTCAACCGAATAATCCGTGCCGATCAGGCTTACATCAGCTTCAATTCGAACGGACAGGCCATAACGGGATTCGATTGTAGTGATATGTTCACGCTTTTCATTCAATAGGTAGTTGGTGACGTTGATTGGTGCTTTAACCAATACTTCACCTGAGCGGTTACGTACGCCTTCCTCTTCCAATTCGCGCAAGATAGACAGGGCCAGACTATCGTCAGAGCGCAGCAAACCTGTTGCATGGCAATGCGGGCAGGGCTGTGTTGTGGCCTCCAACATGCCTGGGCGCAGGCGTTGACGCGACATTTCAAGTAGACCGAAACCTGAGATACGGCCGATCTGGATGCGGGCGCGGTCAGTTTTCAGCGTGTCTTTCAGACGTTTTTCAACGGCGGTATTATTGCGCCGCTCGTCCATGTCGATGAAATCGATGACAATCAGACCCGCCAAGTCACGCAAGCGCATTTGGCGGGCAACCTCTTCTGCGGCTTCCAGGTTGGTTTTCAGTGCGGTTTTTTCAATTGAGCTTTCTTTGGTGGCTTTGCCAGAGTTTACATCAACCGCGACTAACGCTTCAGTGATGCCGATCACCAGATAACCGCCGGATTTTAACTGAACCGTAGGATTGAACATTGCGCCCAGATGACTTTCAACCTGATAACGTGAAAACAACGGCATTGGTTCGTTGTAAAGATTCACCTTATCAACACGGTTGGGCATGAACATTTGCATATATTCTCTGGCCGCTTGATAACCGCTTTCACCTTCGACGTGAATTTCATCAATGTCACTGGTGTAAAGATCGCGGATAGACCGCTTGATCAAATTGCCTTCTTCATAAATCGGGGTGGGTGCGATGGATTTCAGGGTCAACTCGCGGATTTGTTCCCATTGGCGTGACAAAAACTCATAATCACGGTTGATGTCGGTTTCATTTCGCTTCGCCCCAGCTGTGCGGACAATCAGGCCAGCACCCTCTGGCACCACCAGATTATTAGCGATGTGTTTGATTTTTTTGCGGTCCGCTGCATTGGTGATTTTGCGTGAAATACCGCCACCGCGCGCAGTGTTTGGCATCAAGACGCAATAACGGCCTGCAAGTGACAGGTAAGTTGTTAATGCAGCACCTTTGTTGCCGCGCTCTTCTTTGACGACTTGCACCAGCATAATTTGGCGAACTTTAACAACTTCCTGGATTTTGTAGCGTTTCATCCGGGGTTTGCGCGGGCGCACCTCTTCTGAAACGTCATCATCGGCTACAGTTACAATGCCTGGTTTCGGGGTGTCGTCTGCGATTTCATCAGCATCATCGTCTTTTACTGTGTCCTCTGATGAGTCATCTGATGCCGTTTCGGCTTCTATCTCTGAAGAAGTTTCGGCGGGCTTTTCATCGGTAGGCTGTGTTTCTGGCACGTCAACCAATTGGGGTTCTGTGTTATCAATATCAATGACGCTGTCATCAATGACATCGCTGCTAACGGTCACATCACTTTGGGATGCGGCACCTTCGGCTTCGGCCTCTACAGGTTTCTTTTTGCGGCGACGGCCCCGTGATTTTGGTTGTTCCGCGCGTTTTGCATCTTCTTCAGCTTTGGCTTTGGCATATTCAGCTTCCTCTGCCAGCAGACGTTCACGGTCAGCTACAGGGATCTGATAGTAATCAGGGTGAATTTCATTAAAAGCCAGAAAGCCATGGCGATTACCGCCATAATCAATGAATGCCGCCTGTAAAGACGGTTCAACGCGGGTTACTTTTGCAAGATAGATATTGCCAGCAAGCTGGCGTTTGTTCAGACTTTCAAAATCGAATTCGTCGACTTTGTTTTCTTCAACCACAACCACACGGGTTTCTTCGGGGTGGGTGGCATCGATAAGCATTTTCTTTGACATTTTATATACTCTGAACGCGACAAAACCTGCATCCCCGGAGGGGCAGGTAAGGTGGCGTTATATGTTATGGCGATAGGGTGTGGCATACAGAAAGGCGCGGGTCTTATCCCGACGTAAAAATTCTGCAATAGTATCCACACGCGTTGCATCGCGGGGTTTCTCCAACGCACCAAGGGTACGTTCAGTTCGGGCCGTTCTGACATTAAGCCAGATTACACGGCAATTCTTTGGCCATTTGGCCTGTTGAGCGGATCAGAGGATAACTTTGGCATTGCCTGTTTTCATGGTCTCATTCAACGAAACTCTTTTATCAGCTGCATTATTTCAGCCTGCTGTACCTATCATTAGGGGGTGATTGTGCGAAATACAATCGTATTTTTGAAACCATACGTTATAAAGAGTGAAAAAGACGTTAATAATGATCGGGCATGGCAGTGTTTAAACGAGTTTCGCTTCTTGTAAGCTTTTTAATGTGTATTGCGCTGAATGGCGTGATGGCACAAGATTTGCGCGCATTGGCGCGTGTTGATAATGATAAATCCAGCATTGCTGATTTGTCTTATCGGGAATTAGAGGTGACATTGCAATTGTCACAACCTATTCCGTTTCGAATTTTCACCCTCTCAAAGCCTGACCGTATTGTTTTTGACTTCAAAGAGGTCGACTGGAGTGGCTTTTCTTCAGAGAAAGTCCTAAAAACAGAAAAAGTACAGGCTTTACGCTTTGGCGCATTTCAGGCTGGCTGGTCTCGTATGGTTATAGAATTAAGCGAGCCAATGATATTGGACGAGGCTGAGATGCAGACGAACCAGGGCAAGGGGGATGCGGTTTTAATGGCAAAGTTTAATCTTGCAAGCCCTGAGGAATTCGCCGCTCAAACCGGGCCGCGTGTGGATGCAGGGTGGGATTTGCCCAAACCATTTGAGTTTGTCGTACCAAAACAACGGCAGATCGGGGACAGGCCATTGATTGTGGTCTTAGACCCTGGTCATGGCGGCATAGATTCGGGTGCGCGACAAAGAGGGCAATTGGAAAAGACTTTAGTTTTGAAATTTGCGAAAGAGCTAAAGGAAAACTTAATTTTATCAGGCCGCTATCATGCGTACTTAACGCGAAATGATGATGAGTTTGTTTCATTGCCAGGGCGTATTTCGCGCGCCCGTGTCCTTGGGGCGGATTTGTTTATATCTCTGCACGCTGACGCTTTGGAAAGCGGTTGGGCAACGGGGACAACTGTTTATTCACTGTCAGATGAGGCGTCTAATGAGGCGTCAGCCTATCTTGCAGCGCATCAAGATCGTGCTGATTTACTTTCAGGCGTAGATTTAACCCATCAATCAGATGCGGTTGCGACAACCCTGATGGAAATGGCGCAGGTTGAAACTAAGTCGCGCAGTGATTTGCTGGCTGATATGGTGGTGTCAGGTGTTGCACAGTCCATTGGCCGTTTACGTAAACGACCGCATTTATATGCAGGTTTCAGTGTTTTGAAAGCACCCGATATTCCCTCTATACTGATAGAATTGGGCTTTATGTCGAATGAAAGTGATTTGAACAACCTGATGAATGCCAAATGGCGCGATCAAGTGATCAAGGGAATCATCTTGGCACTGGATACTTGGTCAGTAGAAGATGCAGCACAAGCACAATTATTACGTCAATAGGTTACAATTTTACGAATAACCCCTACATTCATAAGGGATAATGAGCCTTTTATGGCTTAAATTCGAAGAAGTGATTTTGACCTTCCCGGTTGGGCGGATTATGTTGGGCGGATTATAATGGGTCTGTATGTCAAGAAAGGGCATTTTGTGCTGCGAGCGGTTATATCTTTTTTCGGTTGGATTTTTAGTTGGATCACCATTGGCGTGGTTTTGGTCGCACTTATACTGGGCGCTGTGTTTTTTATGTATGGCAGCGATCTACCTGATCATGCGCGTTTGGCCAGTTATGAGCCTAAAACCATCAGCAAAATATATTCCAGCGAAGGTAAGGTGATGGATGAATTTGCGCAGGAGCGCAGATTATACACACCAATCGACGAAATTCCCGATGTGGTGAAATACGCTTTCATCAGCGCCGAGGATAAAAACTTTTACCGCCATAAGGGCTATGACCCGTTGGGGATGATTAAAGCGGGTATTGATGCGGCACGCGGCAAACGTTTGCGCGGGGCCTCGACCATTACGCAGCAAGTGATGAAAAACTTTCTGCTGTCAGGTGATCGTTCTGTTGAACGTAAAGTTAAAGAACTTATTTTGGCGTCACGCCTTGAAGAGTCATTGAACAAAGAACAAATTTTGCAACTTTACCTGAATGAGATTTTTTTGGGGCAGAACTCTTATGGCGTATCTGCCGCCTCTGAAACTTATTTCGGCAAGGTTTTGGATAAAGTGACACTTGAAGAAGCGGCTTATCTTGCGGCTTTACCCAAAGCCCCAAGCCGTTACCATCCGGTGCGCCAACGTGAACGCGCGATTGCGCGGCGTAATTACGTGTTGGGGCAGATGGTTGGAAATGGCTATATTACAAAGGATCAATATACGGTTGCGGTGGAAAAACCCCTAAAAACGGTACAGTCTGGTGATTATGTGTCTTTGCGTGCATCCCGTCCGCCGCGTGACTATTTCACAGATGAAATCCGGCGTCAGTTGTCTGGTTCTTTTGGCGAAGATGAGTTCTTTGGCGGTGGTTTGGCCATTCGGGCAACGGTAGATCCAGCATTGCAAAAAGCGGCGGCGTTGGCTTTACGCACAGGCTTAGAGAAGTATGACCGTAATTTGCGGGTATATCGCGGCCCGACTACAACGATTGATCCAGCTTTACTAGAAGGTGAAATGGCATGGCGTAAGGCCCTGTCGGATGTCAAGATTGCCCGTGATGTTGACAGCTGGCATGCCGCTGTGGTTTTAGAGATCGGTAATAAGACTGTGCGCATTGGCATTGAAGGCGTCGAAGAAGATGCTGACGGGCATTTCCTGCCTATGGCAGAACTGACATGGCGGCGCAAACGTGATGGCAAGACCTTGAAGAAAGCTAAAAAACCCAGTGACATACTGGCCGTGGGCGATGTTATCCACGTTATGGCTATTGAAAAAGATGGCGTATTTAAAAACTGGTCTCTGCGCCAAATCCCTGAATTACAAGGTGGTTTCATGGCAATGGATACCAATACGGGCCGTGTCATTGCGATGCAGGGCGGGTTTTCCTACCAGTATAGTGTGTTTAACCGTGCAACGCAGGCAACACGCCAACCAGGCTCATCGTTTAAACCTTTTGTTTATGCCTCGGCTCTGGATAGTGGTTATTCGCCTGCAACAATTATTATTGATGCCCCGATTGAAGTGGCAACGCCACAAGGTTTGTGGCGCCCAAAAAACTCATCCAATACGTTTTACGGCCCGGCACCAATGCGTTTGGGTATTGAGCGATCACGTAACCTGATGACCATTCGCCTTGCGCAAGAGATTGGCATGAATGTTGTGGCCGATTATGCTGAACGGTTTGGTGTGTATGATGATATGGATGAATTTCTGGCTAACGCCCTAGGGGCGCAGGAAACCACCCTGTTCAAAATGGTTGCGGCTTACGCGATGTTTGCCAATGGCGGCGAACGGGTTGAGCCTACACTTGTTGACCGGGTGCAAAACCGTCGGGGTGAAACCGTATATCGCCATGATCGGCGATCTTGTGTTGGTTGCAGCAACCCATCCATTGAAGCAGGCCTATCGCCTGCCATTCAAAACAACCGCCAGCGTATTATGGATGATGTAACGGCATACCGTTTGACCTCTATGATGCGCGGTGTGGTGGAACGCGGAACCGCCAGCCGTACTGTTAGATTGGGTGTGCCCGTTGCAGGTAAAACCGGCACAACAAATGATGCTAAGGATGTTTGGTTTATCGGTTTTACCTCTAATATTGTGGCTGGTTGTTATATGGGGTTTGACATTCCACGCAGCATGGGGCGCGGTGCCTATGGCGGCACAATGTGTGGCCCTGTCTTTGAAAATTTCATGAAGAAAGCAATTGCAGCTTATGGTGCGGGTGAATTTAAAGTACCAGAAAATACCTATTTCCGCAAATATGACCGCTATACTGGCACGCGCTTGCCCGATGATGCCAGCGGTGAGTTTGTTGTAGCAGAGCTGTTTCGCCAAGGCGAAGAATCGCTTGATGGCTTTCTGGATATTATTGATGGCGGTTGGGGCTTGGGTTCTGATCTGTTGTTGTTTGGGCGAGGCGAAAGCGAAGATGACACAACAATAAAAACCTCTACTGGCGAAATTAAGAAAGTTCCGAAAAAAGCAACCTTCGGATCATTAACATCAGGTGGCATTTACTAGTTTACGCTTGCGTGCGGGTTTTGTAGAACAATCTAAAGCAGTTAAGGTAAG
The DNA here is from genome assembly GCA_964195605.1 of uncultured Amylibacter sp. Lineage (GTDB taxonomy): Bacteria > Pseudomonadota > Alphaproteobacteria > Rhodobacterales > Rhodobacteraceae > Amylibacter. The sequence goes on along the minus strand of CAXMSA010000039.1, from coordinate 6,801 downwards.
CCAAGGTAAATGCGCGCAGAAATTGAAAATATAGCCATCGAAATCCGGGACGTTCTGGAACTTCTTAAACAACGTATGGATTGGGAAACCGCACCATTTCGCCTAGAAGAGTTTAATGCCATGTCCGAAGACCCCGATCTTTGGAATGATCCGGCTAAGGCCCAAAATTTGATGCGCGAACGCCAGATGTTGGTGGATGCGATGGATAGTTATACAAGTCTTGCACATGATCTGGATGATAATATCGAACTGATTGAACTGGGTGAGATCGAAGATGATCACGAGGTCATTGATGAGGCTGAAAAGGCCATCAAAGGGCTGGAAAAGCTTGCTGCAAAACGAAAACTGGAAGCTTTATTGAATGGTGAGGCTGACGCGAATGATAGTTTTCTAGAGGTTAAATCCGGGGCAGGTGGCACCGAAAGTTGCGATTGGGCCTCTATGCTGGCGCGGATGTATATTCGTTGGGCAGAAAAGAAGGGGTATAAGGTTGAGTTGCAATCTGAAACCTCTGGGGAAGAGGCGGGTATAAAATCAGCCTCTTACAAAATTACCGGGCATAATGCTTATGGCTGGCTGAAATCCGAAAGCGGTGTACACCGTCTGGTACGCATCTCACCTTTTGATAGCGCTGCCAAAAGACATACTTCATTCAGCTCAATCACGGTTTATCCTGTGGTGGATGACAATATTGAAATCGAAGTGAACATGTCAGATGTGCGTGTTGATACATACCGCTCATCGGGCGCTGGTGGCCAGCATGTGAACACTACAGACAGTGCCGTGCGCATGACCCATATTCCAACCGGGATCGTGACTACATCATCTGTGAAGTCACAACACCAAAACCGCGATATTGCCATGAAGGCATTAAAGTCGCGCTTATACCAAATGGAACTTGATCGCCGTAACGAGGCGGTTAATGAGGCCCATGAAAACAAGGGTGATGCAGGCTGGGGCAACCAGATACGATCCTATGTTTTACAACCTTATCAGATGGTAAAAGACTTGCGCACTGGTACTGAAACCTCAGATACTCAAGGGGTGTTGGACGGTGATCTGGATTTGTTTATGGCGGCGGTTCTGGCTCAGGATGTGGTGGGTAAAAGCCGGGGTGAGGCGAACGCTGAGGCTTAAATAAACAAAGGCTGTACCCGTATTTGCATCATGGCATGCGTTGCAGGATTCAACTGCAAAATCTGTTGCAGTTGGCGCATTTCCGTCGTTTAACGCATTCTGCGCAAGCAGGGCACCGACAAAAACCCATTTGCGCAAAAACAAAAATTGGATATCGATGTGATTTTGCGATCTGAACGTGAGGATTGGATGCAAAATATGGTGGCATCTAAGCTTGGGGTTAAGATGCTGCCTAAAAATTCTATCGTTGTTGAGGGTTTAGCAACACGTGCGGTAAAGGGGCTGCCTATTGAGCGCAGGATAGTAGATATAGTAACCGTGCGCGGGCGGCCTTTACGAAAGAACATAGGCCACTTTATTGATTTTCTTGCAGAATTTAAATGGTAAAAAAAGCCCGCTCATATGAGCGGGCTTTTGTTTAGTATATTGCTGTAATTACGGTGCTTTAACTGGTTGTTTCGAAATTAATTTAGCAGAAGATAATGGATCATCTTCACGGCGCACGGTGCCTTCGAAATGTGCGCCACTTTCAATTGCGATAGTTTTGTGGATGATGTCACCCTCAACCCGTGCAGTTGCTGTCAGGCGTACTTTCAACCCGCGTACCGTACCCGCCACATGACCGTTCACCACCACATCATCGGCAATGATTTCGCCACGGATACGGGCGGTTTCACCGACTGTCAGAAGATGGGCGCGGACATCACCGATAATTTCGCCTTCGATTTGGATGTCACCAGATGTTTTGATATTGCCCTTGATATGCAGGTCCGTTGATAAAATGGATGCAGGCGGTTTTGCTTTTGGCGTTACAGGGGATGACATTGCAGCTTTGGCCATTTCAGGCTTCCCACCAATTGCAGGTTTTACCGGCTCTGGTTTCTTAGCCGGCTCGTTGATTTTGCTTTTAGAAAACATCGTTAGAAGCCTTTATATATTTCATTGCGTTTACAGGGTTTCCGCCGATGCGGATTTCGTAGTGCAGGTGAACACCGGTACTACGACCAGAGTTCCCCATAGCACCGATTTTATCACCACGCGACACCTTTTGTCCCTTTTTAACATAGATACGATTCAAATGAGCGTAATATGTCTCAAAGCCTTGTTTGTGTCTGACCTTGATCAGTCGGCCATAGCCAGATTGACGCCCGGCAAAGACAACCACACCATCACCGGTGGCTACAATGTTTGTACCCAGAGGGCCTGCCATGTCCGTGCCGTTATGTTTACGCCAGCCACCTGATTTGGGGTCGCGTCGACCACCAAACCCGCTGGTATAACGGTATGAGCCACGCACCGGATGCGAAAGCGGCATTTTGTTGCCGGCGATTTTTAAAAGGTTAATACGGTCTAGTGCTTTCAGCAGCCCATTGGCGCGAATACTGTCATGGTTGTCGCCAGTACCCTTGCTGGAAATGGTCAGCTCCGTTAACGGTCCGCCCGTACCAGAATAACTGCGTCGCACATCATTCAACAGGGCGTCTTTGTTGATGCCGGATTTGCTAAGAGCCCGTTCCAGAGGTGATAAGGATACTGAAACAGCTTCTGCCAGACGGCTAAAAATCTGTTCGTTTTTCAGTTTTGCCAGCTTTGCATTAAACTCAAGTTCCTGTGCATATTGTTTTGCTTCATTGGCATCAAAAGCCAAGGTTTCACGTTTAGCGGTAGAAGTATTAAGTTCTTGTGAAATAAGGGAAAGAGTTTTGTATAACTCTTCCGTTGCATCCAGATGTGATGATTTATTGCCAGTCGCATTTTGTAGTTGTGCCAGTAATGTATCGGACTTCTGCATCGCCAGATCGCGCGATTTGATCGATCCTTGCAACTTGGTCTGCATGATTTTCAGCCCTGTCGCCAGTTCACGCCGTTGCTCTTCTGCGTCTAACAGGTCGGTTTGTTGTGCTGATATTTGTTTGAGGGCTACATAAAACTGTTCTTGCGCGGTTTGTGCCTCTAAGGCCCGGTTGTCGCGTTCTGCTGATAATGTGTTGATACGCAATTCATAGGCGTGTTTTTGATCTTCGGCGCGACGGCCGTCAGAGCGTTTCTCGAACGTTTCAAAGCCTATGATTGCCGTTGCAATCATCAGCCAAGAAAAGCTGATTGTGGCCATGATGCCGATGAATAATTGGGATTTTGATTTCAGTGTCAGAAACCGTGTTGAGCGGTCTGTTCGGATATAAATCCGTTGTTCAGGCAAGTATTTATCTAAGGCATTCTTCATGCTTTTGTTATTACAACCCCGTTTTAATTCCTCACGTCGCCCGTATCCATCAGAAAACGGGTCTCATTTTACTAAGCAAATTTTACCAAGTAAGCAACAAAATAACGAAGAAGTTCGCAATTTTATGACGTATTCTTAGAGCATTAGGCGATTTTACGCTTATTTATGGAAGAAACTCTACCTATGGTTTTGGTTGTTTTTATTTCACCATTGGCCAGTAAAAATCGGGCGGGATACCTGCTTCTGCTCTTTTCTCGTCATTAAAGGGCGGTTTTAAACCGCCGGAAAAATATTTTTCTACCAAGGCATGAAAACGCTCTTTGGGGTCGTATTCATGGCGCCCACAAAGGAAGTGAAACCATTTTGAGCCATAAGCCACATGCCCAACTTCTTCTGCATAGATAATTTCCAATGCTGCAACTGTTTCGGCGTCTTTCACTGACTTGAACAGGTTGATCATACCCGGGGTCACATCTAACCCGCGGGCTTCCAACACCATAGGTACAATAGCCAATCGCCCAATAAAGTCGGTGGCGGTGTCAGTTGCAGCCTGCCACATACCTGCATGTGCTGCCATATCACCATAGAACGATCCCATTGCTTCAAGTCTATCACATAGTAGATTGAAATGCTTGGATTCTTCGGCCGCAGCCTTAACCCAATCATCATAATATCCACGGGGCATTTTTATATGGGCAAAGCGAGGAATAATGTCCCAGTGCAGGTCAACCGCATTCAGTTCGATATGTGCAATTGCGTGTATAAGTGCGATGCGCCCTTTCTCTGTTCCAGTACGTCGGCGCGGGACGTCTCTTGGGGCCAGCAATTCCGGTTTATCCGGCCGGTTGGGGAACATCGGTGGTTGTGTATCGCCAATATCCAGTGGATTGCCTGTGGCGATACTGTCAAACCACAATTTTGCCGCCGCAAGCGACACACGGGTTTTTTCACGCCCGTTTGCGGTTGTTAAAACGCGATAAGCCAGTTCGGATAACGTGGGGTGGCTCATATGGTTTCCAGATTGCTGAAAGCGGTTATTAGGTTATCTTTCACCTGGAAATTGCACCAAATGTGGCAAATACAATTGTCAAAAGATAGTAAAGTGGCATTTGGCAATTTTTTTCCGATTTCAAGCAAAATTTACCTCTATCGCTGGAGTTTGTACGTTAGAATGATTATCTATGGTGTACACGTAGAAATAATGTTTGCAAATAAAGAACAAGCAATGTTGCAATAGTAGAGAAGCTTTCCAGGATATGAACGCGAAACGCGGCAATACCAACAAGAAAAAACGATTTGAACCCGCAATCGGTCGGTGGATTAGCCATGCACTTACACTGCTTATGATGATCTGTATCGTATTGATTCTTGCCGTCGGGGTTTTGTTTGTACGCTTACAGTCCGGGCCTTTGATTATTCCCAAAGCCCAAGATATCGTTGCCAAGCTTGCGCAAGATGCGGTGACTAATTTTGATGTGCGCATTGGTGATGTTTCACTTGTAGCTGCTGAAACTGGTGTGAATATTTTAGTGCAACTATCGGATTTGCGAATCCTTACAAAATCCGGGCAAACAATTGCGGAGTTCCCTGTGGTGCGGGCAAAGATAGATCCTATTCTGTCTTTGTTAGATGGCGTGGAAGTGAAAACCATTGAAATTATTGGGGCAGAGTTTCGGATTTTGCGTGATTTAAGTGGAAAATATAACATCCTACCCCCGGGGGATGACCATACGAAAGTTGTGAAACCGGAATTAATTTTTGCATCAACAAATGTTGCAGCACGTAAGTCACCTTTGCGCAGTTTGCGGCTGATTGATATTGTGGATACCAATCTTGTTTATATTGATCAGATTACAAAGCGGGTCTGGACCAGTTCGAAAGCACGGATGCAATCAATCCGCGAAGGGGATATGATAACGGCAAATGCTGACGTTTCTTTGACCAGTAAAAACCATGCCGACGCATCTGTGGGTTTGCGGTTTTCTTACGGGTTGGATGATGATTTTTTCGGTTTTGGCGTTAAGTTTGATCAGGTTTCAACTGTTGATCTTGCGGATCAGGTTCCGGCATTGGATTGGTTGCGCAATTTTGATGCAGCTGTTACGGGGGCGATTAATACAGAGGTTCAGGTTAACGGGGTGTTGGACAATCTTTCGGGGGTTCTTGAGACAGAAAAAGGCCAGATACATGATAGCCCTGAAACAAAACCAATCAAATTCAGCAATATAAAAACATATTTTGAGTATGCAAAAGAAACCGACAGTTTGGTTTTCACTCAGATTTCTGCAAAAAGTGCTGTGGGTAGCTTGGTTGGCGAAGGCGCTATTTCGATGTTCCGCGATGAATTTGGCGCTGTGAACGCTTTGTCTGGAAACTTGGGATTATCAGAATTGCAGGTATCACCGGACGGGGTATTTTCCCATCCATTAAGTTTTGATAGCGCTAAAGCGCAAATACAAATGAAGTTTGCCCCATTTTCCATTCAGCTTGATCAAGCCACATTAAAGACAGGTGATCTGAAAATCGCGATGACAGGGGTTTCTGTTGCAGGTGATAAATACTGGAGTAATACCTATGATATGCAGTTCAACGAAATTAATCACGAACAGGTAATGCGGTTTTGGCCGCTTGCCGCAAAGAAAAAAACCCGCGATTGGATTGCTGAAAATGTTCTGAGCGGGGTTGCTAAAAACGGCATTGGGAAGTTACGTAGTGATCGTGGTAAAATAAGTTTGGATCTGAAATTTGATTTGACTGATGGTAAGGTCCGATACCTTAAAAACTTACCTGTTTTACAAGGGGCGGTTGGACGTGGGCATTTGACGGAAAAAATGTTTCGGGCGGACTTGTTTGAAGGATATGTTATTGCCGCAAACAATGATCGTCTGGATGTTACGAATTCATCATTTACAGTGCCTGATCTTACAGTAAAACCCGCGACAGGGGATGTTTCATTGAATGTTACGGGTGGCTTGCAGGCGGCATTTAATATGTTGGATGAGAAACCGTTCGAGTTTCTGAAAAAAGCCAATTTAAAACCAACCTTGGCAACGGGGCGTATTCAGGCGTCAGGTACATTAAGTGTGCCTTTGAAAAAGGGCACGCAGCCCGAACAGGTTAAGTTTCAGACCAAAGCCGAGATTATAAACCTGGTATCCACTACACTGGTGAAAAACCGCACTGTGACGGCTGATAAAGTAATTGTGGTTGCCAATGACAGCTTGATTGAGCTGGATGGAGAGGTGGAACTGGATGGTATTGTTACCCAAACAAAATGGGTTATGCCGATTGGGAAAAAACGTGAAAAACGTTCGGAGATTATCTCGAAAGTAATGCTGAATGCTACAAATTTACACCAATTGGGGGTGAAATTTGCAAAAGGTGCTATATCAGGGGAAACAGCAGCTGAGATGCGGGTTGCCTTGGTGCTCGGGCAATTA
>CAXMSA010000038.1:0-20667 GCA_964195605.1 uncultured Amylibacter sp. | reverse complement strand
AAGTGCGGGCGCATTATTGGCAGGCGGCGATGTTGTTGGCACGATTTCAAAGGGTATCATTGATCCAAGCTTTATCGGCGATACCCAGATCTTTATCTGGGTAATGTTTGCAGCCCTTTTATCTGCAGCCATTTGGGTCAATATGGCCACATGGATCGGCGCACCAGTTTCCACTACCCACGCGATTGTTGGCGGCGTAATGGGGGCAGGTATTGCGGCAGCTGGATTTGCCGCTGTAAACTGGACCACCATGGGTAAAATTGCCGCCAGCTGGGTCATTTCACCGGTTCTGGGCGGTCTGGTTGCCGCCCTGTTCTTGTGGTTCATCAAAGCAAAAGTATCTAGTAAACAAGACAAAATTACTGCAGCCCGTCGCTGGGTGCCAGTGATGATCGCGATTATGGCAGCGGCATTTTCAACATACTTGGCGGTTAAAGGTGTGAAGAAAATCATCAAAATCGATCTGGAAACTGCACTGTTCATCGGTGCTGTGGCCTTTGCGATCACATATTTCATCACCCGCCCCTTGATCCACCGTCAATCTGAGGGCCGTGAAAACACCAAGAAAACCGTGCGTGACCTATTCAAAATTCCACTGATTTTTGCTGCTGCCCTGCTGTCATTCGCGCATGGTGCCAATGACGTGGCCAATGCTATCGGCCCGCTTGCCGCCATTGTTCATACCGCCGAGGCAGGTGATATAGCTGCCAAGGTCGCGATACCGATCTGGGTTATGGTTGTCGGAGCGTTTGGCATTTCATTTGGCCTGATGCTGTTTGGCCCGAAATTGATCAAGATGGTTGGCGAGCAAATCACCAAACTGAACCCGCTTCGGGCCTATTGCGTAGCACTATCCGCCGCCATCACAGTGATCATCGCTTCATGGTTGGGGTTGCCAGTCAGTTCAACCCATATTGCGGTGGGGGCAGTTTTCGGAGTTGGTTTTTTCCGCGAGGCATACTGGCGGTACAACACAAGCGACACCAAAGTCGAAGCCGTCATCGCCAAGGAAGCGGCCAAACAGGCCCAAACCAAACGCAAACACCGTAAATTGGTGCGCAGATCGCATTTTCTGACCATCATCGCCGCTTGGGTGATAACGGTTCCCGCATCCGCAGTGCTGTCAGCCACCATATTCCTGATCTTGAACGCGCTTACCGCCTAGGGTCAGGACGTAGTATCAGAAAGTGCTTCATGTTGCGCTATCGCGTAATCTTCGGTGTGGGCAATAATATTTGCCCCATCAAACAGAATAATCCCGTATGCACCCGGCTCATCTACAGACATAGAGGCATATTGTTCCACAAGGTTAAGCGGGTTTTGGTGGCATGGGCTTTTGAACATTGTATAGGGCATGCCGCTCCATTGGCCCGAGATGGTCCGGTGAACATGGCCAGCAAGGATATGCACGGGCTTTGGATGCGCTTTAAGCAGATCAATCACGTCTTGTGCATTTGTCAGCTTGATCCGATCCATAAACGGAAAGCCTATATCGCCTAACGGATGGTGCGTGAACAGCACGACAGGTTTGTCTTTTGCCTGCGCCAACTGATCTGCTAGCCACGTTAACCTGTCACCGCATAACCGCCCTGAATGCAACCCGTCCGGATAAGGCGGGCCGTCAAGCGTATCCAGAGCAATCCCACGCCAATCGCCAATATCAAATGACCTTTGCACAAAACCATTATTGTCCAATGTGGCCTGCGGAAACACTTCCATAAATGCATCACGGCGATCATGGTTTCCCATCATAAACGTAATTGGCAAGGGTACATCCGCAAAAATTGCTTTCAGCAACTCATACTCAACAGTCGTCACGCCATGGGTTAAATCACCCATAAGAACAATACCTTGTGCATCTCCGTGATGTGCCAATGCATGGGTCAACCCATCTTTAAAACGTGCAACCGGATTCAGGCCAATGATGGTATCACCTTTGATATGCAAATCGGTAAATACCAGTAGTTTATCCATGCTTCAGCTTTCAAACTCGATCAGCAAATCTTTGGCGTCAACCTGAGAACCCGCAGGCGCATGGATAATTTTGACAACACCATCTTGTTCCGCCGCAATCCCTGTTTCCATCTTCATCGCCTCAATCGTGCATAGCAAATCACCCTGTTTCACCTCTTGGCCAATACTGACCACAACGGATGAGATCACACCGGGCATAGGTGCGCCCACATGGGCGGCATTGCCCGCTTCGACCTGCGCCCGTTGCTGCGTAGTTGCCGTAGCTTTGCGGTTGCGTACACGCACAGTGCGTGGTTGGCCGTTCAATTCAAAGAACACCCGCGCCTCGCCCGCGTCATCGGTTTCGCCGACCGCTTGCATTAGGATTTCCAGGGTTTTACCGGGGTCTATTTCGGCGCTGATCTCTTCACCGGATTTCATCCCGTAAAAGAATGTTTTGGTCGGCAAGGCGCGTACCGGGCCATAAAGACGGTGCCGCCCCATATAATCCAGGTAAACCTTCGGGTACATCAGGTAGCCGTTCAGGTCTTCATTATCGACCTGTAAACCTTCCAATTCCTTTGACACTTCGGCGCGCGCCGCTTCCAAATCAAGGGGTGCCAGATGTTCACCGGGGCGCGAAGTGTCAGGTGCCTCGCCTTTCAAAACCTTCGTTACAAGTTTTTCGGGGAACCCGCCGGGCGGTTGGCCCAGATTGCCCTTCATCATGTCAATAACACTGTCGGGAAAGGCCACATCCATATCAGGGTCTTCCACCTGATCGCGGGTTAAATCCTGTGTCACCATCATCAAGGCCATATCACCCACAACCTTGGAGCTTGGCGTTACTTTGACAATATCGCCAAACATCTGGTTCACATCCGCATAAGTCTTGGCCACCAGTGGCCAACGATCTTCCAACCCCAAGCTGCGCGCCTGTGCTTTCAGGTTGGTGTATTGCCCACCGGGCATTTCGTGCAGATAGACCTCGGATGCAGGGGCGGCCAGACCGCTTTCAAATGCTGTATATTGCCCGCGCACTGCTTCCCAGTAATCCGAGATTTCGCGGATCGCATCAATATCAAGGCCCGTATCGCGATCCGTATTGCGCAGAGCTTCCACAATCGAGCCAAGGCATGGTTGCGATGTGCCCCCAGAAAACGCATCCATCGCCACATCAACCGCATCCACACCCGCATCAGACGCCGCCAATATAGTTGCCGCGGCAATGCCCGATGTATCATGGGTGTGGAAATGGATCGGCAAACCGACCTCTTCTTTCAAAGCTTTGACCAGCACCGAAGCGGCCGCTGGCTTCAACAAGCCTGCCATGTCTTTCAAACCCAAAACATGCGCACCTGCCGCTTTCAGGTCTTGGCCCATCGCGACATAATATTTCAGATCATATTTGGCGCGGTTTGGGTCAAGAATATCGCCCGTATAACAAATTGTGCCTTCACAGACCTTGCCGTTTTCCACTACAGCATCCATTGCGACACGCATGTTTTCAACCCAGTTCAGGCTGTCAAACACACGGAACACATCAACGCCAGTTGACGCCGCCTGACGCACAAATTCCTGCACCACATTGTCAGGGTAATTGGTATAACCCACCCCGTTGCTGGCCCGCAAAAGCATTTGTGTCATCAGATTTGGCATTGCCTTGCGCAAGTCGCGTAACCGCTGCCACGGGCATTCCTGCAAGAAACGATATGCCACATCAAAAGTGGCCCCGCCCCAGCATTCCATACTGAAAAGCTGCGGCAGATTATGGGCATAAGCATCCGCCACTTTGATCATATCATGTGAGCGCATCCGTGTAGCCAGCAAAGACTGGTGCCCGTCACGCATTGTGGTGTCGGTAATCAGCAACTGCTTTTGTGCTGCCATCCAATCGGCAACTGCCTGCGGGCCTTTTTCATCCAGCAGATTGCGTGTGCCATAGGCAAGTTCTTGGGCATGGTTTGCCGGGGCATTTGGGGCTTTGGCATGCGCATCAGGCATTGCGCGCCCTTCAACATCAGGATGGCCGTTGACGGTAATATCCGCAATATAATTCAATATTTTTGTGGCCCTATCACGGCGCGGTTTAAACTTGAACAGATCAGTAGCGTTGTCGATAAACTTCGTGGTATAACTGCTATCCAGAAAAGTCTTATGCTTTAATAAGTTGATTACAAATGCAATATTTGTACTAACCCCACGAATACGGAACTCACGCAGCGCACGGTCCATCCGCGCGATTGCAAATTCAGGTGTCGGGCCAGAACAGGTGATTTTCACCAGCAAGCTATCATAATAACGCGTGATGACCGCCCCGGAATAGGCCGTACCCCCATCAAGCCGCACCCCCATACCCGTAGCAGAACGGTAAGCAGTGATGCGGCCATAATCGGGAATAAAGTTGTTTTGCGGATCCTCCGTGGTGATCCGCGTTTGCAGCGCATGACCGTTCAACGTGATATCACTTTGCGCGGATTTGCCTGTGGCCTCTACCAGTGTTTTACCTTCCGCGATTAGAATTTGCGCCCGCACAATATCAATGCCGGTCACTTCTTCCGTCACAGTATGTTCCACTTGAACCCTTGGATTCACCTCAATGAAAAAGAACTTTTGCGTGTCCATATCCATTAGGAATTCAACAGTTCCTGCACATTCATAACCCACATGGGCACAGATTTTGCGGCCCAGCGCACAAATCTCAGTGCGTTGTTCTTCGCTCAGGTAAGGTGCCGGGGCGCGTTCCACAACTTTCTGGTTACGCCTCTGCACCGAACAATCGCGTTCATACAAGTGGTAAATCTCACCAAAGCTATCGCCCAGGATTTGCACTTCAACATGGCGCGCGCGTTGCACCAAGCGTTCTAGATAACCTTCACCATTACCAAAGGCTGCTTGGGCTTCACGCCGCCCTTCTAGTACCAATTCTTCCAGCTCGCCTTCGTGCATGATCGGGCGCATGCCCCTACCGCCGCCGCCCCAAGATGCTTTCAGCATGAACGGATAGCCCACCTCATCGGCCATACGGCGCACTTCATCCATATCATCTGGCAGCACTTCGGTTGCAGGCACAACCGGCACGCCTGCTTCCATTGCCACACGTCGGGCCGACGCTTTATCACCGAGCTTGCGCATAGTTGCGGCTTTTGGCCCGATAAATTTTATCCCTGCGGCTTCGCAGGCATCCACAAACTCAGGATTTTCCGATAGCAAACCGTAGCCCGGGTGGATTGCATCAGCACCTGACATTTTCGCCACACGGATAATCTCGTCAATACTCAGATAAGCCGCGACCGGCCCCATGCCCTGACCGATGCGATAAGCCTCATCCGCTTTGAAACGGTGCAGCCCCAATTTGTCTTCTTCGGCATAGATCGCAACCGTGCGTTTGCCCATCTCATTGGCTGCCCGCATGATACGGATGGCAATCTCACCACGGTTCGCTATCAGGATTTTCGAAAAATTGGTCATAAGGCCCCCCAAAAGGCAAAAGAATCGTAGCTGCTGTATGCTTACTATACAGCTACGCTATAGATGCCGTTAAAGAATGCGACATCTATCAGGTCAACTCCGAAATAATACCTAAGTGGGACTTTATCGTTAACGGTCTTTATGCGGCTTTCATCAAGCCCTTTGTCTTCAACTGCGCAAATGTCGCGTCTAGTGCTTTGGTCGCCCGTTCAATCAGCAAATCAACCTCATCATGCGTCAGCGTCAAAGGTGGCGAAATAATCATGGTATCGCCAACATGGCGCATAATCACATTATTGGCAAAGCACAGTTCACGGCACATCAGGCCAACGGTACCTTTATCACTGGAAAAATCCGCACGATTGACTTTGTCAGGTGTCAGTTCAATCGCCCCCATCATCCCAATTATACGAGCTTCACCCACCAACGGGTGATCGGCTAGCGCTTTCCATTTTTTCTGCAAATACGGGCCAATGTCATCACGCACATAATTCAGGATGTTTTCTTCATCCAGAATGCGCAGATTTTCCAAAGCCACGGCACAGGCAACAGGGTGACCCGAATAGGTATACCCGTGATTAAATTCATCACCGCCAATAACGGCTGCAACCTCATCACTGACCATGGAGCCCCCGATCGGCATATAGCCAGAGCTAAGTCCCTTGGCGATGGTCATAATATCAGCTTTGATACCGAAAGTTTCGCAGCCAAACCAGTTACCTGTACGCCCGAAGCCGCAGATTACCTCATCAACGATCAGCAGAATATTGCGTTCTTTACATATCCGCTGGATTTCTGGCCAATAAGTTTCCGGCGGAATGATAACCGCACCCGCACCTTGTACAGGTTCCGCAATAAAGGCCGCAACATTGTCTTCACCCAAGCGATCAATTTCCGCCTCTAGTGCACGTGCACGTTCCAACCCGAACTCTGCCGGTGACATGTCACCGCCTTCACCGTACCAATAAGGTTGTGCAATATGGGTGATATCAGGGATCGGCATGCCGCCTTGGGCATGCATCCCTTGCATTCCGCCCAAGCTTGCACTGCCGATGCTTGAGCCGTGATAGGCATTATCGCGGCTGATAATGGTTTTCTTCGACGGCTTGCCTTTTAGCGCCCAATAGTGGCGCACAAGACGAATGTTAGTGTCATTGGCTTCCGAGCCTGATCCAGCGAAAAACACATTGTTCATATGCGCAGGTGCCAATTCCGCCAAACGGGCCGCCAATGCGATCACAGGCGGATGGCTGGTTTGGAAAAACGTGTTGTAATATGGCAGTTGCTGCATCTGCGCGCTGGCCACGTCTGCCAGTTCTTTGCGGCCATAGCCGATGTTCACACACCAAAGCCCAGCCATCGCATCCAGAATTTCCACACCTTCACTATCGGTGATAAATGGGCCATTGGCATGCGTGATAATACGCGCGCCTTTTTGGGCCAACTCACTATTGTCGGTAAAGGGGTGCATGTGATGCGCTGCATCCAATGCTTGTAATTCTTCAGTTGGCAGATGGTTGTCGATGCGTGTCATGGTTGTTCTCGTGTCATTTGTTGAAAGGTGTTTGTCTCACTTAATCGTAAAGAAACGGGAACGTCAATAATTTGATCAAATTATTTAATCAAACAGCCTTTGCACTATTCCAAAGCCCTGTTCAATGTCTGCAAGAATGGCTTCACCAACCTGATCTGGGTCACCAGCGCGCAATGCCGCAATGGTTTCGTCATGGCAATCTGCCAGCTGCGCGGTTCCCCATTTTCCTGAGATCACCCGGTAAAGCGGACCGTAACGCAACCACAGCGTTGATACCATCGCATGTAACAAATCAGATTGGGCTGCCGCATAAAGCGTGAAATGAAACCGGTGATTATACTTCATATAATCCCCCACGTTCCCATTTGATATTGCCAGATTGACCATATCATCAATCGCGCGCATCTTATCAACTAGCGCAGGTGTGGCCTTTGCCGCAGCCAGTGACGCCAGTTTTGGCTCAACTGCACGGCGTACAAATACCAAATCAGCAAAATCCTGTTGGCTGATCTCTGGCAAACAAACCCGTCGATTACCCTGAAAAACCAAAGCCCCTTCTGCGGTTAGCCGCCGAATTGCCTCACGCACAGGTGTCATACCAACGTCCAATTCATCCACGAGCCCGTATATTGTTACCGCTTGCCCAGGGGCCAGCTCACCATAAAGTATTTTCTCACGCAGTCTGCGATAAACTTGTTCATGGACTGGAATTTTATGCACTATAATTGGTTTCATTCTCTGGCTTAATCCCTACCGAAACGTATTAATTTGATTTTCTACACAACCTAGTATCAACTCGTCTACAACAAAAGACTTGCATTTCATATTGAATTTGATCAAATTATCGAAGATCGAGTCAAAACCCAGGGAGAAACCAATGAAACTAACCTTAACAACGGCAGTAGCTGCACTGCTTGCCAGCACATTTATGGCCGCGTCAGAAGAAGTGCGTGTCTATAACTGGTCGGATTATATTGACGAAGCATTGCTAGAAAAATTTGAAACAGAAACCGGCATCAAATTGATCTACGACGTCTTCGACAGCAACGAAGTTCTGGAAACCAAAATGCTGGCGGGTTCATCCGGCTATGATGTCGTGGTACCATCAGGCACATTCCTGTCCCGCCAAATTACGGCAGGTGCATTCCAGAAACTGGACAAATCCAAACTGCCCAACATTGTAAATGTCTGGGATGACATAGCGGCGCGCACTGATATTTATGATCCCGGCAACCTGTATTCAATCAACTACATGTGGGGCACCACAGGTATTGGCTATAATGTAGGTAAGGTAAAAGAAGCCCTTGGCGACGATGCTCCTTCTGATTCTCTGTCTTTGGTTTTTGATCCGGCCAATATGGAAAAACTGAAAAAATGCGGTGTGTATTTCTTGGACGCCCCAACCGAAATGATCCCTGCCGCCTTGAAATACATCGGCGAAGACCCCAACAGCCACGATGTTGACGTGATCAAAAAGGCAGAGGCCGTTCTGTCAGCCGTTGCCCCTTACGTTCAAAAGTATCATTCATCCGAATATATCAACGCCTTGGCAAATGGCGATATTTGCGTGGCTTATGGCTGGTCGGGCGATGTGCTACAAGCCCGCGACCGCGCGGCAGAGGCCGACAATGGTGTTGAAGTGGAATATGCCATCCCATCCGAGGGTGCCTTGATGTGGTTTGACCAAATGGCGATCCCTGCGGATGCACCAAACCCCGATGGAGCGCATAAATTCATCAACTTCATTCTAGATGCGCATAACATTGCCGCAGCCTCTAACTATGTTTATTACGCAAATGGCAACAAAGCATCAGAGCCTTTTCTGATTGAAGATGTGATCGATGACCCTGCGGTTTATCCACCTGCCGAAACCGTAAGTAATCTATATGTCACCACAGCTTACGGCCCTAAAGAACAACGTGTTGTGACACGCATGTGGACCAAGGTTAAAACTGGTAACTAAACTTATTAAACCCCGCGCAAAACCAAATGCGCGGGGTTTTCCGTTATAGCGAGATCACATATGTCCAATGACCCATCCCGCCCGTGGGAAGACCCACAGGCCACCCCTCTTATCCGCTTTGAAAACGTCACCAAACGTTTTGGTGATTTCACAGCCGTCGATAACTTGACGCTAGACATATACGAAAAAGAATTTTTCGCGCTTCTGGGCGCATCTGGCTGTGGTAAAACTACACTGATGCGAATGCTCGCAGGGTTTGAACAACCCACCGAAGGCCGTATCACTTTGGCAGGCAAAGATATAGCACCTGTGCCCGTCAACAAACGCAACATCAATATGATGTTCCAGTCTTACGCCCTTTTTCCGCATCTTACCGTTGCCGAAAATATCGCCTTTGGCTTGAAACGCTCTGATATGCCAGCCTCTGAAATTGCGGGCCGTGTCGATGAGATGCTGAAAATGGTGCAATTAAGCCAGTTAGCCAAACGTAAGCCGCATCAAATATCAGGCGGCCAACGCCAACGCGTGGCCTTGGCCCGCTCGCTGGCTAAAAACCCAAAAGTTCTGCTGCTGGATGAACCACTTGCCGCATTGGATAAAAAGCTGCGTCAGGAAACCCAGTTTGAACTGATGGATATTCAAGAAAAGCTTGGCACCACCTTTATGATAGTCACCCACGATCAGGAAGAAGCGATGACCGTGGCATCCCGCGTCGCCGTCATGAACGCAGGTGTTATCAAGCAAATCGCAACACCTGATGCAATTTATGAACGCCCCAATTCAGCCTATGTCGCGGATTTCATCGGCGATGTAAATCTGATCACAGGTAAGATCACCAGTGGCACTGAAAAATCATGTAAAATTGCTTGGGAAGGCGGCACTATTACCGCGCAACCACGTGCAAAACTGACCAAAGGCACTGACGTGCGCTTTGCCATTCGCCCTGAAAAAATAGCGATTTCCGCCAAGAAACCTGACGCGGTAAATGCTGTTCAGGGCAAAGTGCACGACATTGCCTATCTGGGCAACATTTCAACCTATCATGTGCAAACCGAAACCGGCCAAATCATCAAAGCCCAGCTTGCCAATGCCCAGCGTCTGTCACGGCGCAGTTTCACATGGGAAGATCCCGTGTGGCTGTCATGGACAGACACTGCCGGCATTGTGTTGACGGAATAGCCCCATGCGCCGCGCTCTTGTCATATCCATCCCGTATTTCTGGCTAATTGCTCTGTTTCTGGTTCCTTTCGGGATCGTTCTGAAAATCGCGTTGTCAGACCCGCAAGTCTCAATCCCACCCTACACGCCGCATTTTGATTTAAGTGCGGGATGGGCCGGTATCAAAGATTTCTTTTCCCAGCTGGATTTTGAAAACTTCATATGGCTGACCGAGGATAACTTATACTGGAAAGCCTATGTTTCCAGCCTACGGATAGCACTTATCTCCACCATTTTGACACTCTTGGTTGGTTTTCCCATCGCATACGCCATGGCCCAAGCCCCGAAAGAATGGCAACCCACGTTGATGATGTTGATCATCTTGCCGTTCTGGACAAGTTTTCTGATCCGGGTCTATGCATGGATGGGTATCCTTTCTACGGAAGGCTTTCTGAACCAATTCCTTTTATGGACAGGCCTTATCAGCGCCCCCTTGCAAATCATCAACACCGACTGGGCCGTGTTTATCGCCATCGTCTACACCTACCTGCCCTTCATGGTTCTGCCGATCTATGCCTCGCTTGAAAAACTAGACCCGTCATACATCGAAGCCGCGCAGGATTTGGGCTGCTCGCGCGCACAAGCCTTTTGGTCGGTTACAATCCCGCTATCAAAATCAGGCGTTATTGCTGGGTGTTTCTTGGTCTTTATCCCTGTGGTTGGTGAATTTGTTATCCCGTCCCTGTTGGGCGGATCAAAAACCCTGATGATTGGTAAAGTCCTGTGGGATGAGTTCTTCTCAAACCGCGACTGGCCTGTGGCATCTGCCGTGGCCGTCATCCTGCTGTTGATCCTGATCATCCCGATCGTTCTATTCCAAAAGCAACAGGAACGCGCGCAGGAGGCAGACACATGAAACGTTTCACGCTTTTTAACGCCACATCCCTGACCCTTGGCTTTGCATTTCTTTACGTGCCGATCCTGATCTTGGTCATTTACAGCTTCAACTCATCACGTCTTGTGACCGTTTGGGCAGGGTTTTCCACTAAATGGTATGTTGAGTTGTTCAACAATGAACAGTTTCTGGATGCCGCCCTTGTCACCTTGAAGGTAGGCATTGCGTCATCATGTATAGCAACCGTGCTTGGCACCATTGCCGCAATGGTTATGGTACGCGGCGGTAAGTTCAGGGGCCGGACATTGTTCAGCGGCATGATCTACGCACCCTTAGTGATGCCAGAAGTGATCACTGGCCTATCACTATTGCTGCTATTCATCGCCCTTGGCATTGATCGCGGGGTTTTTACAATCGTTCTGGCACATGCCACATTTTCCATGTGCTACGTGTCCGTTGTTGTATCCTCACGCCTTGTATCCTTTGATGAAAGCCTAGAAGAAGCCGCCCTTGATCTGGGCTGTACCCCGTTTGACGCTTTCAAATCCGTCACTTTGCCGATCATTGCACCCGCCGTTATTTCAGGATGGTTATTGGCCTTTACCCTGTCGCTTGATGATCTGGTCATTGCCAGCTTCACCACAGGGCCGTCGGCCACCACCTTGCCGATTAAAATATACAGTGCCGTGCGCTTGGGCGTCAGCCCCGAGATTAACGCCTTGTCCACCCTGTTGATCGGTGTGGTCACCATCGGCGTCATTGTCGCGTCACTTGCAACCAAACGCGCAGCAATACACCGCAAACGGCAAGAGGAAATGGCAAGGCAGGAAGAAGGTTAAAGCCCTAACAATTCATCCAGCTGACGGGCAAACCAGCCGACAGGAATAAAGTGGCCACGCGCATGCACATCTATGCGCACACGGCCACCATCCGCACAATCTTCCCAGTTTGTGCGCACAAAATTATCTTTTGGGGCAACCGACCTGTGCCCGGATAGCACCCCTATCCCGCATTTCTTAGCATCTCGCCAAAGCTGTACCGGGTATGTGGTGTCACCATTTGGCCCAAACGGAAAATCCATCACTGTATCTTTGGTGCCATGCACATGGCGCACCTCTTGGGGAATGCTTGCGCAGGTTTCAGATTGCCTGAGTGTTCCCGACACTGACAGCAAAGCCGCAATCGGATGCTGTGTTTCACAAGCAAACCGCCATGCCATCGCCGAACCATAAGAATAGCCCGAGATAAATATTTTAGACCGATCAATCGGATATTGCTTTGCCGCATCCTCAATCACCGCATCGGCAAACGCTGTATCATCACTGTTCGGCGACCAAAAATCCCATGTTTTTCCCAGCCCGTTTGGTGCAAGCAGCAAAACCCACATTTGTGAAGAACGTTTTTTTATTCTGTAAGAATACGCCGATACAAATGCCATGTGGCATGGCCCAAAACCGGCATGACAATAAACAACCCTATAAAACCCAATATCATCCCGATGAAAAGCAATGTGGCAATGATAAACGCCCAGATTAACATCACCTTGAAATTGTGCATGACTGCCTGTGTGCTGACAATCATCGCAGTGACAAAATCAATTTCCCGGTCCAGCAACAAAGGCAGGCCAACTGTTGTAACCACATAAACTACAAAGGCAAAAAATGAACCAAGCCCCATCTCAAACAGTAATAGGATCAAACCCTGTTTTGTGGCAATCATTTCAAGTAGATTGGGTGTAGTCGATATTGCCGATAAACCTATTATAACTGCAAACACCGCATGTGCGACGAATACCCAGAACATAAACCAGAACATTATCAATGCGCCAATCCAGGGCACTTGCCGGTTCCGTTCAGCTAAAACCACGCCCAGCACACTTCCCCAAGCAGGCTTTATATTTTGTTCCATCTGGCGCGAAACCTCATATAGCCCGGCAGCGGCAAAAGGTGCGATCAGCGGAAAGCCAACAACAAAAGGAATGCCCCACCACGTCTCACCTGCTTTATTGTAAATCAGATACATCACCCAGCCGCCCAAGACGTAGACCGTGCTAAAGAATATCCCAAACAACGGTGCTGCCCAAAAATCTGACCACCCTGCGCGCAAGGACGCACGAATATCGGCCAAACCAATTTCATGAATATCCGGGATCGGGGATGCTTCGGGATGAGTTGATGGCTCTGACATAGTCGCCTCTTTTACGTTAAAGGCACCTCCAAAGAGGTGCCATTTGTAAAACTATTCCACAAAAAACTAATTTTGCGAAGAAAAATTTTCAGAGGTCCGTTTGTACTCGGTGTGATTTATATTAATCAGGCGCATTTAGGGCATTCAGATTAACAATATAAAAAATGGTGATCCCAGCAGGACTCGAACCTGCAACCCCCTGCTTAGAAGGCAGGTGCTCTATCCAGTTGAGCTATGGGACCTGTTATTAATGTGTCCAAACACCGCGTCTGTTTGTGGCAAAGTTTTCGCCATAACCACCCCCGCGCACATTCGTCTTGCGCTTATGAGGTTCCGATACCGTATAAGCAATGCCTTTACCTGTGGCATATTCAATTGCAGCATCCTTACTGTCAAATGTCAGCTTCACTTGCGCATTCATATCACCCGAACTTGTCCACCCCATTAACGGGTCAACTTCACGGGCTTCCGATGGTGCATACTCCAAAACCCAAGTCTTGGTTTTTGCTTGCCCTGATTGCATTGCGTTGCGTGCGGGCTGATAAATACGGGCGAGCATGGCGTGACCTCAAACAAATTGCTTAACTGCTTATCGCCAATACTGGCCAAAGGCGCAAGCCTCTGTCCGCGTTTACCTTTGATTTTTTGGAAAATCTGGTTGCCAGCTTAATACGTAAGAGCGAGGGGTGGGTGGGTATACATATCTAACTGACAACCAATCTTGCTGCTTGCCTATTAACCTTAATATACTGTTCGCAGAGAATGCAATAAAAATATTCGTTTAAGTTGTATAAAATTAAAGATAAACAACCGATTATTTCTTCATTGTAATGAAACGGCCTTGAATTTTTTCCCGAACACTTCATGTTTAGCTCAAAGGAACCATGCCATAAAATGACCCAAGCCTCACCGCCATTACTGAACACACCTGACCGTCACGCCAAAACCAAACTGGAAGGCGGGCAGAAATTTGTGATGCACACAGAGTTTTCCCCCGCAGGCGACCAACCCACAGCCATTGCCGAACTGGTAGAGGCGATTAACGAAGGTGAGCGTAATCAGGTGCTTCTGGGGGCCACAGGTACCGGCAAAACCTTCACAATGGCCAAAGTCATCGAAGAAACCCAACGCCCCGCTATCATTCTAGCCCCGAACAAAACCCTAGCCGCCCAACTTTACGCCGAGTTTCTGAACTTCTTCCCTGAAAATGCAGTGGAATATTTTGTCAGTTACTATGATTACTACCAACCCGAAGCCTACGTCGCGCGGTCCGACACATACATCGAAAAAGAAAGCCAGATTAACGAACAAATCGACCGTATGCGCCACTCTGCCACCCGCGCGCTTTTGGAACGTGATGATGTAATCATCGTCGCCTCGGTGTCATGCATTTATGGCATCGGTTCCGTCGAGACCTACACAGCTATGACCCAGGATCTGATTTCAGGGGCAGAATATGACCAACGCAAAATCATCGCTGATCTAGTCACACAACAATATCGCCGTAATGACAGCGCCTTTCAACGCGGCTCATTTCGCGTGCGCGGCGACACGTTAGAGGTCTGGCCTGCACACCTTGATGACCGTGGCTGGCGATTTTCGTTTTTTGGCGAGGAGTTGGAAAATATCACCGAGTTTGACACTCTCACAGGGGCCAAAACTGACATATTAGAAAAAGTGCGCATCTACGCCAATTCCCACTATGTCACCCCGCGTCCAACCCTGCAGCAGGCGATTAAAGGTATCAAAGCCGAACTTGCCCTGCGTCTGAAATATTACAGGGGCGAAGGCAAATTACTGGAAGCCCAACGCATTGAACAACGCACCCAGTTCGATCTGGAAATGTTAGAGGCCACAGGCGTATGCGGCGGCATCGAAAATTACTCGCGTTACCTGACGGGCCGTGCCCCCGGCGAACCACCACCCACACTATTTGAATATATCCCCGACAATGCCATCGTTTTTGCCGACGAATCCCACGTTTCCGTACCGCAAATCGGTGGCATGTACAAAGGCGACTACAAACGTAAAACCACATTGGCAGAACACGGTTTTCGCCTGCCGTCCTGCACCGACAATCGACCGCTGAAATTCGAGGAATGGGACGCCATGCGCCCACAATCAGTATTCGTTTCCGCCACTCCGCAAAAATGGGAATTGGAACAATCCGGCGGCGTATTCGCCGAACAGGTGATCCGCCCCACAGGACTTCTGGACCCGCCAGTAGAAATCCGCCCCGTCACCACACAAGTGGACGACCTGCTGGATGAAATCCGCATAGTTGCAGCCGCAGGCAACCGTATTCTGGTCACCACGCTGACCAAACGTATGGCCGAAGACCTAACGGAATATTTGCACGAACAGGGCATCCGTGTGCGCTACATGCATTCCGACATTGACACGATTGAGCGTATCGAAATTTTGCGCGACTTGCGCCTTGGTGCCTTTGATGTACTGATCGGCATCAACCTTTTGCGCGAAGGCCTCGACATTCCCGAATGTTCGCTTGTGGCCATATTGGACGCGGATAAAGAGGGTTTCCTGCGTTCAGAAACATCCCTTGTGCAAACCATCGGCCGCACTGCGCGCAATTCGGAAGGCCGCGTAATCATGTATGCCGACCGCATTACCGGCAGCATGGAACGCGCCATCGGTGAAACCAACCGTCGCCGTGAAAAGCAACATGCTCATAATGTTGAACATGGCATCACCCCGCAAACCATTAAAAAGAACGTCAAAGACGTGCTGGAAGGCGTGTTCAAAGCCGATACTGACCAATCCCGCGTTACCGCCAAGATCAACAAAAAACCAATGACAGGGGCCAACCTGCAAGCACATTTAGATGCTTTACGCAAAGATATGTTTAAAGCAGCCGAAAATCTGGAATTCGAAGAAGCCGCCCGCATCCGCGACGAGGTCAAACGCCTGGAAACAGTAGAACTGACCATCGCCAACGACCCGCTGGCACGGCAATACGTTGTGGACGCGGCCGTTGAGGACGCAAAGATTAAGGGTGGGCGCAGCACGGGGGGGAAAGGTGGCACACGGGCCTGGCGCGGAAAGAGTACACGGAAGTTTTAATCCCCTCTTTTTATTACCCTAATATCCTTGGCCTTTAACATCCCGCCCTTACCCCCACTACCTTGATCTCGATCAAAGCTGGCAGTAACCTTTTTGATATAGGCTTCCATAGAAGGAGACTGAAATGACAGACTGGACTGCACAGCAAAAAACTCTTGAAGACCGCTTGAAAGAGTTGGATAAAAAGCTTCACAAAATTGAAGACACGCTTGAAGAACCCCACACCAGAGATCTAGAGGATTTGGCGCAGGAAACCGAAGATACCGAAGTGATGGAAGGCTTAGGTAATGCTGGTCTGAAAGAAATCGAAATGATCAATGCTGCTTTGCAACGGATCAAAGACAGTATTTATGGTGAATGCCAGAAATGCGGTGATGATATTTTACCCGCTCGGCTAGATGTGCTACCCTTTACCCCGTTATGTCGTAACTGCGCCAGAGGAGCTTAACCGCACATGCCTTTTGAATCCCTGAAAGCCTCAATTTATCTGCTGTTAGAGGAAATGACCGAACAGCCTGAAGATCTGCACCAATTGCAAGAACAACTGCGTGAAAAGATTGCCGAGCTCCGCACACTGGGCCTGCCGGTTCCAGAAGATTTCATTCAAGCGGAACAGGATATGCGTAATGAGTTAAACCCGCCTAAAACGTAGCCGTAACCTCGTACATCACAGGCTCAAAGCTTTTGCACATCTCGTTGAAAATGCGGTTGCGTTTGCGCATCTCATCGGTGCGCAGCATCGCCTGAAAATCCTTACGATCCTGCCATTGGGAATAATTCGCAATACGGGTTTGCGCGTCATTCACATGCAGCCCCGCCGCAATGAACCCCGCCTGTTTACTGATCACATCACGGTAAGCAGCCGTCAACGCATCCAGTAAATCCTGACAGGTGCCGGGTGTTACTTCAAAGGTCGTCAAAACGGTTTGCGATGTTGTCTCGGTAGAAATATGCAGCATAGGGCGGCCTCCTACTATGCAGTCTAACAGCCCAATACCAATCCCGAAAGCAATTTAACGCAAAACATGCACAGCACAGGTTGCATGGCGCACAACACGTGCCGCCGTGGAACCAAGGAAATAATCTTGATACCCAGGCCGGTGCGATGCCACGATGATGCAATCGATTTTGTTCTGCTCTGCATAATCCAATATGCTGTTTGCAGAATGCCCGACAACCACCTCAATTTTTGTGTTTTCGTGCCCGTCCGCATCTTCTTGTAGCTTCACCTTCGCATCAACCACATTTTTAGTCATCAGATCATCAGGTAGTTGTTGCGCAATATAGGGGGGAATAAATTCGACAATTGACAGCAGAGTTATTTTGCTATCCTCCGAACGGATTACCTCGGCCAGTTCAATAGCCGCTTTCGTGTCACGCTGGTGATCCGGCGCAATCGGAATAAGAATTGATTTATACATAAGTAGCCTCCTTCTCATGCTTTATTATAAGGCCATAAAATCAGCATTCTTTGATCTAAATCATATTCATAAGATGTAAAACCAAGCGAACATTATGTTGGCTCGGTTCTGCTTGAGCCCAGTTAGGCCTTATCAAGTTGGATTATCACAGCGTACAGTTACATTCACCCTTCCCTCAGCCGCCTTTGACCATGTTGCGACGTATCCACAAATACCGCAATTTCTGGGTGTTTTGAGTTTTGGTTAGCGTTTGCACCTCTAAGCAAACAGGCCTCTTGACTGTCGGATATATTCCCTAGAAACTGCATACAAGGGGACACGCGAACACCCCGTGAGGCGACAGCCCAAGTTTCGCATCCATGAACCTCTATTCAAAGGAAGGATGCGCTTATGCCTGCACCAACTGAAATCACCCCTCAACAACTTGCCCGCCTTATCGGTACGCCCGATTGCCCGATCTTAATCGATGTCTGTATCGATGAAGATTTCAATGAAGACCCCCGCATCATTCCCAGTGCACGACGTTTTGCGTTTGACAAAATCGAAGACTTGGTACCGGAACTCAAAGGCAAAAAAGTAATCGTCATTTGCCAAAAAGGTCTGAAACTCAGTCAAGGTGCCGCTGCCCTTTTGCGCCACCACGGTATAGCTTGCGAAACCGTTCAAGGCGGCATTGTTGCATGGCGCAAAGCGGGCCTACCGCTTATTCCCGCCAAGAAAATCCCGTTCCAACCTGATGGCCCCACACTTTGGGTCACCCGTCACCGCCCCAAAATCGACCGCATAGCTTGTCCATGGTTGATCCGTCGCTTCATTGACCCACGCGCGAAATTTCTGTTCGTAGCTTCTTCACAAGTCTTAAACGTCGCTGAAAAGTTTAACGCTACTCCCTTTGATGTAGAAGATTGTTTCTGGACACACAGAGGCGATAAATGCACTTTTGATACTATGATTGAAGAATTTACATTAGACATCAAACCCCTGCACAGGCTCGCTACCATCATACGCGGAGCTGACACCGACAGGCACGATCTGGCCCCCGAAGCCGCAGGTCTTATGGCTGTATCCTTAGGGTTGTCGCGCATGCACCGCGAAGACCTGACCCAGTTAGAAGCTGGCATTGGTATCTATGATGCTTTTTACCGCTGGGCCCGCGACGCATCAGATGAAACCCACAACTGGCCCGCAGCCGCTGCAAAAGGCGCGTAAATATGTCTAATCCAAAACCTAGCTTAACGCAGGCATTCCGTGTCTGGGCCAAAATTGGCATTCTGTCTTTTGGTGGCCCTGCCGCCCAAATTGCCATGATGCACCGTGAAATTGTTGACGATAAAAAATGGCTCACTGAAAAACAGTTTTTAAACGCACTCAGCTTTTGCATGCTCCTGCCCGGCCCCGAAGCCATGCAACTTGCCACTTACACAGGTTGGCGCATAAACGGCACAATCGGGGGCCTTGTTGCAGGCCTTCTATTCGTCATCCCCGGTGCCATGGTCATTTTGGCTTTGGCAACGCTCTATGCATACCTTGGCAATGTCCCAATTGTAGAAGCTTTATTTCTGGGCATCAAAGCCACTGTTGTGATCATCGTGATCGAGGCCCTGTTACGCGTCGCCAAAAAAGCCCTTAAACGTACTGATCATTGGCTCATAGCCGGCCTTGCTTTCATCGGCATCTTCTTTCTCAATATCCCCTACCCGTTGATCGTCCTGATCGCAGCCCTTTACGGCCTGCTTATAAACGATACATCCAGCATATCAGAAGAGCCGATAAAACACAGCCAACCCCTGCGCAAAACCCTGAAAACAATCGTAATATGGCTTCTCATCTGGTGGCTTCCCATTCTGCTTCTCGACCAGGTCACCGACTATGATATCTTAAATGAAATCGCCGCATTTTTCTCTAAACTTGCCGTTGTAACATTCGGCGGGGCCTATGCCGTCCTTGCCTATATGGCGCAAGACGTAGTGGTTCTAAAAGGTTGGCTTTCAGCGGATCAAATGATGGATGGTTTAGGCCTTGCCGAAACCACCCCCGGCCCTCTGATCCTAGTCACAGAATTCGTAGGTTTCCTTGCAGGTTTCGCCAAAGGTGGCTGGCTTTTGGGCCTTGCCGCCGCCATAGTGACCCTATGGGTCACCTTTGTCCCGTGCTTTTTATGGATCTTCGCAGGTGCACCCTACATTGACTGGATCGGCACCCAACCCCGCCTGCGCGGCGCATTAACCGCCATCACGGCCGCAGTTGTCGGCGTCATATTAAACCTGTCCATCTGGTTTGCTCTGCACGTCTTTTTTGACACGGTCACAAAATCAACCCTTGGCCCGCTCACGCTCTGGCAACCCACGCTTACATCTATCAATCCAACCGTGGCAGCCCTAGCGTTCTTGTCAGGATATCTTCTTTTGAAGCGTCACTGGAATGTTGTCTGGGTTCTATTCCTGTCAGGTGCATTGGCTCTTCTAGCCGCACAGTTTTAATGCCAGCCCATACTTGCCAAACCGCATAGGCTGGCTAAACTCAACCCCATGTCCGATACACCTTTCTCCATACGCCCAACAGATACCCAAGCCCGTGAAATCGCCCGCAACCTGATCAAGCACGCCTATTTCGGATCTCTTGCTGTTTTACACCCTGAAACGGGCCTGCCCCATGTCAGCCGCATTGCGGTTGGTGCAAGCCCTGCAGGAAGCCCGCTCACCCTGATCTCCGACTTATCATTCCATACCGCTGCCCTACGTAGAAACCCAACCTGTTCCTTGCTGTTAGGCGAGCCAAAAGCCAAAGGCGACCCGCTCACCCATCCGCGTATCACCCTGCAATGCACCACGCAGTTTTTGCCCCGCAACACCCCTGATCACACTCAAATCCGCAATCACTATCTGGCCCACCAACCCAAAGCCAAACTCTATATAGATTTTGCTGATTTCAATTTTGTGCTATTCACAATCCAATCTGCCAGCCTGAACGGTGGTTTTGGCAACGCTTACACATTAACAACAAA
>CAXMSA010000037.1:0-21391 GCA_964195605.1 uncultured Amylibacter sp. | reverse complement strand
ACTTGAGCAAGCTCAGCTCGGATTGCGACAAATAAAAATCCCTCCACTTTCGTGAAGGGACTTTGAATTGGTTTGCGGAGGAAGAGGGATTCGAACCCCCGGTACCTTGCGGTACAACGGTTTTCAAGACCGCCGCATTCGACCACTCTGCCACCTCTCCGCGTACAGGGTTAAAAGGTCGACGCTTTTAACAAGTGCCTGACTAATTCTGGTTTGACAAAACTGCAACCCCAAATCCAAGCAAAACACCGCTTAAATGCAAAAAAGATGAAAACAAGGCACTTCCAAAAAGACTGGGATTTGTCTAGGGTACGTAAAAGCAAAACCGCAGGGCAGAGCAGTCCGCAATAAAAACCAAAAAGCGGGCACAGGAGAGATGGGCATGAGCAACGTCATATTTACCAGTAAACTGATGAAAATAGGGTTGGCCGCAACCCTTTCCGTCACACTTGTCGCTTGCGAAGATGGAAAAACACCCAATATCTTCAAAGGTAAAGGGCAAGGCGGGGGGCTGTTTAGTAAGAAAGCTAAAGTTTCCAGCCCAAGTCAAAACGGCTCGATTAAACTGGTGGAACGTGATGTTGAATCGCCTGAGATTTTTCAGGTGACCGAAAAAGCCCTGTGGGATGGCAGGCCTTCGCTTGGCGGGGTTTGGGTGGCACATCCTGACAGCGATCAGCCTGAGCGGGTGATCATTCGCAATAAAACCAACAATAAGTTTGTTATCGGTGCCCTGTTTAAGCGCGAACGCGACAATCCCGGCCCGAGGCTACAGCTTTCATCAGAAGCCGCCTCTGCCTTGGGTGTATTAGCCGGGGCACCAACAACACTGAATGTCACCGTGTTGCGCCGTGAAACGGTAACTGTGGATGATGGCGGTGGCTCACCGACAACACCTGAAACCGTGACCACGCAAGTGCTGGAACCAACGCCCACACAAGACATCAAAGCTTCAGTATTGAAATCAGTGGCCGCAGCAGAGGCTGAAAAGGGCGCATCGGCAAAGATAACCAATAAAGACAGCGCCAAGGCAACTGAGATTGCCAGAACAAAACCGAAAATCAGACCTACGTCCAAGCCTGCGGTTAAAGCCAAGCCCACTCAAAAGGCCTCGATAAAGGCTGTAACCGCCACCCCTAAAGCTGCGTCCGGCTTGAGCCAGCCTTATATTCAGTTGGGTTTCTTTAGTGTCGAGGCGAATGCTAAAAATACGCTTAGAGCACTGGAAACACGCAAAATGCCAGGCAAAGTTGTGAAAGCAACTGCGAAAGGCAAGGTCTTCTGGCGCGTATTGGCCGGCCCCGCACAAACCAAAGGCGAACGTGGTTCCTATTTAAACGAGATTAAGAAAATGGGCTTTGTTGATGCCTATTTAACCAAAAATTAAGAGGTAAATATGACTGCTGTCAAAGCCGTTTTATGTTTGATTGCGTTTTTTGCAACGACGGTTGCTGGTCACGCTTTTGAAACCACCGCCCGTTCCGCATATGTTTTAGATGTGCAAACTGGGGCGGTGTTATATGCAAAAGACGCCGACCGCCCTGTTCCACCTGCTTCCATGTCTAAACTGATGACGCTGAACATGCTATTTGAGGCCCTAGAGGTTGGGCGTGTCACGATGGATACCAAGTTCTCAGTGTCGCAAAAAGCCCACCTTATGGGTGGTTCAAAGATGTTTTTACGTCAAGGTGAACGTGTTGCGGTCAGGGACTTGATACAAGGTATTATTGTGCAGTCGGGCAATGACGCCTGTGTCGTGGTGGCTGAAGGTCTGGAAGGGTCCGAGGCCGAGTTTGCCCGTAAAATGACCGTGCGCGCACAAAAGCTGGGGATGAAAAACTCTACTTTTACCAATTCCACGGGTTGGCCTGATCCCGGCCAACGGATGAGTGCGCATGATCTGGTCCTGCTGGCCGCGCGCCTGTTGAAGGAATTCCCTGAATACTACAAATTCTTCAGTCAAGCATCATTCACCTGGGCCAATATCAACCAGAATAACCGCAATCCGCTTTTGAAAATAGGCATCGGTGCGGATGGGTTGAAAACTGGCCATACACAAGAAGCAGGCTACGGTCTGGTGGGTTCTGCGGTTCAAGGTACCCGGCGGGTGACCTTTATGATCACGGGCATGCAAAGCGCAGCTGACCGTGCAGCAGAAGGTGAGCGCGTGATCAATTGGGCATTCCGGAATTTCGTTAAAAAGACAATTTTTGCCAAAGATGTTGTGATTGGAACGGCGGACGTCTGGCTAGGCAAGAAAACCTCTGTAGAGTTATATTCCCCAGATGAGATCACTGCCCTTATGCCTTATGACGGGCTAGAAGATTATGAAGCAACAATCCGCTATAAGGGCCCGATTGAGGCCCCGATTGCCAAAGACGCGCAGATTGCCACTTTGGTTGTAAAAGCCAAAGATATAACAGCAACAGAATTTCCACTTTATGCCAAGACAAGCGTGCGTAAAGCTGGGTTGTTCGGACGGATGAAAACCTCTGCAGGCAAAATAAAAGAAGAGCTTTTGGGCCCTTCTGAAGACCGGTAGCGTTTATGTTCATCACGTTTGAAGGCATCGACGGGTCAGGCAAATCCACACAGGCCAAAACCTTGGTTGCCACGTTGGAAGCAGCAGGCAAACCGTGCATCTGGACCCGCGAACCCGGGGGCTCTGAAGGGGCCGAGGCTATCAGGAAGCTGTTGGTTGAGGGCGATCCTGATCGTTGGTCTGCTAAAACTGAAATACTATTATTCAATGCCGCGCGCCGAGATCATCTGGAAAAAACCATTGATCCTGCACTTGCGCGCGGGGCCACAGTGATCTGCGATCGCTATGTGGACAGCACACGGGTCTATCAAGGTGTTGCGCGTGCAGAGTTAAGAGAAACTGTTGATTTAATGCATAGAACCATGATCGGACGAGAGGCTGATCTAACCTTTATCATTGATATTGATCCCGAAATATCCCTAACACGCGGCTTGGCCCGAAACTCTGGCGAAGACCGTTTCGAAGATATGGGAATAGATTTCCAAAAGCGCCTTAGGGCGGGGTTTTTGGCCTTGGCCGCAGATTACTCTGATCGTTGCCATGTCATTGATGGGGCACAAACGATGGACGCCGTGACACGTGCCGTATGGGCTGTTTATGAAAGTGTAGCACCGTGAACGATGATATCGTCCCACAATCGGATTGCGTTGAAGGGGCGCCGCACCCGCGTGAAACCACGCAGTTGCTGGGGCAGGATAAGGCGCAAGCAGATTTTTTGGCGGCGTTCAACTCTTCCCGCCTACATCATGCATGGTTAATCACCGGACCGCGCGGGGTTGGCAAAGCGACACTAGCCTGGAAAATCGTACGGTTCTTATTGGCACAATCCGGCGATACGGGCGGTATGTTTGCCGAAGAGCCGCCTGCAAGCGACATGTTGGACATTGCCACAGATCACCCGATTGCGCGCCGTGTGGCCACTTTGGGTGAGCCGCGTCTATTATTGTGCCGCCGCCCTTGGGATGAGAAGCTGAAACGCCATAAACGTGATATTACGGTGGAAGAAACCCGCGCACTGAAAGGGTTTTTCCAACTTTCAGCTGCAGATGGCGGCTGGCGGGTGGCGATTGTGGATGCGGCAGATGAGATGAACAATTCTGCAGCTAACGCCCTGTTGAAAATACTGGAAGAACCACCCGAGAAAGCTATCATCCTGATGATCAGCCACCAACCTGCCCGCCTGTTACCGACCATCCGATCGCGTTGCCGTGAGTTGCGTTGTGATACGTTGAACAGTGCAGATTTAAGCCACGCCTTGCAAAATGCGGGCTTTGAGGCAGGACAAAACCCCGAAAGCCTGGCCGAGCTGGCCGATGGCTCGGTTGGCGAAGCTATTCGGATCATCGCACAACATGGGTTAAAGCTTTATGCGGATCTGGCAGGGCTTGCCTTGCAAGCCCCGCAAATGGACAGGCTGGTCGCGTTGAAGCTAGCGAATGCCTGCGTTGGCAAAGGCAATGAGGCCGTTTACGATTTAACCCTGCGTCTGATCCAGCAAATGCTGGCCCGGATTGCACGATATGCAGCCCTGCAACCCAGCACGTTGCAAGAGGCTGCCATTGGTGAGGCTGTAATGTTGTCAAGGCTGGGGCCAAATCCACAAGCGGCACGCAAATGGGCCGATCTTTCAACCGATTTAACTGCACGATCCAATCACGCGCGTGCAGTGAACCTTGACCCTTCCAGCGTCATCCTAGATATGTTGCTAAAGATCAATGAAACTGCGCGCGGCTAGCCCGCAAAAGGCCCTGACATGACAACACCAGCCACTATCGTCGATAGCCATTGCCATCTGGATTTCCCTGATTTCGAAGGCGAATTACCCGCGGTGGTACAACGTGCGAAAGACGCAGGTGTGGCCCGTATGGTGACGATTTGTACCAAACTGAAAAACGAACCCGCAGTACGCGCAATTGCCGAAAATCACGCCGAGGTATTCTATGCCGCAGGCACCCACCCAATGAGTGCAGCCTCAGAGCCGATGGCCAGCCTCGATCAGTTGTTAAAAATTGCACAGCACCCAAAAATGGTGGGTATCGGCGAAACCGGGTTGGATTATCATTACACCGCTGAAAGTGCTGATATTCAAAAAAAATCTTTGCGCATTCATATTGCGGCGGCACGTGAAACCAACCTGCCCTTGATCATTCATGCGCGTGCAGCGGATGATGATATGGCGCGGATTTTGGCGGAAGAACATAAATCTGGCGCTTATGATTGTGTGATGCATTGTTTCTCATCTTCCGCCGCCCTAGGCAAAGCCGCCCTTGATCTTGGGTTTTACCTGTCAATGTCAGGTATTACGACGTTCAAGAAATCGCAAGAACTGCGCGATATATTTAGTGCCGCCCCGATAGAGCGCATATTGGTTGAAACCGACAGCCCATATCTGGCCCCGATGCCTTATCGCGGCAAACGTAATGAACCGGCTTATACGGCACATACGGCACAGGTAGGGGCTGATATCTTCGGGATCGACTATGCCGAATTTGCAGCACAGACCACGGCCAATTTTGATCGCTTGTTTGCCAAGGCTTTAACATGGGGGCAAGCATGAGCGGAGAACTAAAATTTACGATTTTGGGAAGTGGCTCATCCGGCGGAGTGCCGCGTCTGGGTGGCAACTGGGGCGAATGCGACCCTGACAATCCCAAAAATAATCGTCGTCGCTGCTCTTTGATGGTAGAGCGTATTACCGATGCAGGCACGACAAGTGTTTTGATCGACACCTCGCCTGATATGCGCGCCCAGTTGTTGGATGCCAAGATCAACCGTCTGGATGCAGTGATCTATACCCACGGCCATGCGGATCATACAAACGGCCTGGATGATCTGCGCCAGTTTGTACTGATGCAACATGCCCAAATACCAATTTATGCAGATGATTTAACCTGTAAAAGCCTGCTTGAACGCTTTAATTATGCCTTTATACAACCAAAGGGCAGCATATACCCTGCAATCCTGCAAATGAATAAGCTGCAAGAGGTCACACGCATTGAAGGTGCCGGTGGTGTGATAGAGTTTATGGCTTTGGATGTAGATCACGGCATACCTGCCAAGGGCTTTCGTATTGGCGATCTGGCCTATATCCCCGATGTGGTCAGAATTCCGGATGACACTTGGGTGAAGTTGGCGGGGTTGGAATGCTGGATTATCGATGCATTGCGCCGCACACCACATACGACCCATACGCACCTATCCAACACCGTTGACTGGATCAACAGCATTAAGCCCAAGCGGGCCGTAATCACCAATATGCACAACGACCTTGATTATGATTATGTGATGGCTGAGACGCCTGAAAACACCGTTCCCGCCTATGACGGGATGACCTTCAGTTTTCCAATCTGATGCTGGCTAATCTGCAAATTATCCTGCCGGTATTTTTAATGGTAGGGGCTGGGTATCTTGCAGCTAATCGGGGTATTTTCAAGCCTGAACAAGCTGATGCGGTGATGAAATTTGCCCATACATTCGCGATCCCTGCCCTTTTATTCAGTGCTGTCGCAAATCTTGATCTGGCGACCGTGTTCAAACCCCAACTTATGATAAGCTTTTATGCCGGCAATACATTTGTCTTTATCGCTGGTGCCTTGATCGCACGCCATGTTTTTAAACGCCCCTCAGGGGCAGCTGTTGCTGTTGGGTTTTCAGGTATGTTTGCAAATTCCGTTCTGCTGGGCTTTCCCATCATTGAACGCGCCTTTGGCCCAGAGGCTTTGCAACCGGTTTATGCGCTGGTCGCCATTCATGCGCCCTATTGCTACATTGTGGGGATCACCACCATGGAGGTGGTGCGTAGTAACGGACAGTCACTGGTAAATACCCTTAAGCGCATCATTAAAGAAATATTTACCAATAGCCTGACACTGGGCCTGATGCTGGGTTTTGCGGTCAATCTGTCAGGTATCACCCTACCCGATTTTGTCTGGTCGCCGATTAAAATGATGGTCAATGCAGCAATTCCGACAGCTTTGTTTGCGTTGGGCGGCATTCTGGTGCGCTATAGGCTTGCAGATCGTCTTGGCGAAACTTGTATGGTTTTAGTTCTGAAACTGTTGGTACATCCTGGCATTGCCTATTTGCTGGCAACACAAGTGTTTGATCTATCGATTGAATTCACCCGTGCGGCTGTGATGACCGGGGCGATGGCACCGGGGGTGAATGTCTATGTTTTTGCCAGCATGTATGACCGTGCCAAAGGTACAGCGGCAAACGCCGTGCTGTTAGGCACGGCGCTATCCATTCTATCGGTTAGTTTCTGGCTGCTTGTATTAGCCTAAGATTAAGGTGCGGTCCCTACAATTAACTTCACGTCAGCGGCTTGCAAGTTTTGCGCCCCAGCTACACATGCAACTTTTTTGCCATTTAAGTAGATATCACCAGCCTTACCATCTTGCGATGGTTTCACAGTTACAACAGGCACAACACTTTCACCATTTAGCGGGTCAGCTATCACCATATATTCCAGCTCCACATAATCAATATCTTGCTTAAACCCCTGGATTAAAGGCATAGCTTCTTCATCAGGTTGATCTAGGCTTGTCGCAGCTATTATATTGCGCACATCCTCAACCAAAATGGTTTCGGCTACAGGTTCTGCACTTAATGTGATTTCATCATTAATCTGGTCGTTTGAAAAATCTGCGCTGCTTTCTGTCTCTTCCTCAAAAAGATACAGATCTTCTTTTTCAATCTCAGAAATATCTTCCGACGTATTCTCTGTAACATTATACATTGCATCCGCATCATCGATACGTTGCTTGTCTTTTAAAATAGGTCGGGAAAATGCGAAGGGTATATTTTCGACTGAAGCTTTATTCAAAACCGCCGATTTTGCAGCTGTTAGCTTTCCTGCCAGATTGCTAAATTTTTCGGTCGCATTACTTAATTTTGAAACGCCTAAAGACATATCACACACTCCTAAAACTCGTTAAACGTCGAAAAACTTAAATCGACTTTCAAGCATCTAGCCCCCAATTACGGCTTTTTTTAGCTGCAATTAGGGAGTTTTTAGGAATGTGTTTAGCTGGATTTTTACTACTAGCTTGGGCTTAACCCGCGCATCCGTTCAGAGCGTCGGCGCAAGGCCTCTACCACGATCAGAAGACAGATAGAGATCAACACCAGCACTGTGGCCACAGCCAGAATTGTCGGGCTGATCTGTTCGCGAATACCACTGAACATCTGGCGCGGAATGGTGCGTTGTTTCACATCCGCCAATTGTAGCACCACAACCACTTCATCAAAACTGGTGATGAAGGCAAATAGCGCGCCCGAGATAACACCTGGCAGGATCAGCGGCATTTGGATTTTAAAGAATGTGGTAATCGGGTTAGCCCCCATATTGGCCGCCGCACGTGCAAGACTTTGATCAAAGCCCACAAGGGTGGCTGTCACAGTGATGATCACATAAGGCGTGCCAAGTACGGCGTGCGCAATGATGATACCCGTGTAGGTTTTTGCCAATCCAAGATCAGAGAAGAAAAAGAACATGCCGGATGCGATAATCACCAAAGGTGCAATCATCGGTGAGATCAGCAGAGCCATTATAGGTGCTTTAAAGGGCATTTCAGGCCGCGAAAGACCAATAGCTGCCAGTGTACCAATGGCTGTCGCCAATGCTGTTGCACAGATCCCGATGAAGAAACTGTTGCGTACAGAGCGTATCCATTGCGCATTGTTCCACATATCAGACCACCAACCGGCAACTGCATCAGGAGCCACCATGCCGTTGTGCAGCATATCCTGATACCAGCGCAATGAATACGCCTCTGGATCAAAGGACAACATGCCTGCGGTGAAGCTAAAATAGGGTTCTTGGTTGAAGCTAAGCGGCATAACAACCAGGATTGGTGTGATCAAAAACACAAAGATCATGCCGCAGATCACGCGGAATGTGTAAAACCACAGCACTTGTTTTGAGGTGACATAGGGTGGTTGGTTTAAACGGTAGTCACCCGATGACAGCCATATGGCTTGGCGCCCGATAACCCAGCCGATGATGCCCATTAAGACGCCATAAGACAGCGCAAAGAAGCTTAAGCCCAATACGAAGAAGGCAGCAGCACCGGCAAGACCAGACCGAACCCGCGTTTTCAGAACCGTTATTGAAAGAAACGCAAGCCCCGCAAATAAAACGGCACCTACCACCATATATAGAGGCATCAAGTTGAATTGCCCCTGTGCTGTTAGAAAGCCGGCCAGTGCGCCAAAGCCGCCTGTCCATGCAAGGTTGAACCACATTGGTGGGCGCGGCGGGATGTACTTATATTCTTTATGTTCGCTCATCTGATCAACCCAACTTCATGTTATCGATGCCTACGACTTTGTCGTAGAGGTAATAAAGGAATAGAACGATGACCAACAGTACCCCGCCCATGGCGGCTGCTAGTGACCAGTTCAACGAACTACGCATGTGGAAGTCGATAAAGTTCGAAATCATCGTACCATCTTGCCCACCGACCAGTGCAGGTGTAATGTAGAAACTAATGGCAAGGATGAACACCAGAATACCGCCCGCACCAATGCCCGGAATACTTTGCGGGAAATAGACCCGCCAGAATGCTGTCCAGTCTGTGGCACCCATGGATTTAGCTGCGCGTACATAAGTGGGCGGAATGGTCTTCATCACCGAATAAAGCGGCAGGATCATAAACGGCAACAAGATGTGTGTCATCGCGATCAATGTGCCTGTCTGATTATAGATCAATGAGAACCGGTCATCATCCGTTGCCAATCCAAAGACCACAAACAGATCATTCAACACGCCTTGGCTTTGTAACATGGCAATCCAGGCGGTTGTCCGCACCAAAAGGGACGTCCAGAAAGGTAGCAAGACCAAAATCAGCAACAAATTCGATGTGCGTGCAGGCAAAGTGGACAGCAGAAATGCAACCGGATAGCCCAGTAACAAGCCCATTACCGTTACAATAA
The DNA here is from genome assembly GCA_964195605.1 of uncultured Amylibacter sp. Lineage (GTDB taxonomy): Bacteria > Pseudomonadota > Alphaproteobacteria > Rhodobacterales > Rhodobacteraceae > Amylibacter. The sequence continues at coordinate 11,913 of CAXMSA010000037.1, read as the reverse complement.
CCGAGATTTTCATGGTGCGGGTAAACAGTTGAACGTGGATACGGCGTTCTTCAGCTTTACGTTCAAATGAGCCGTCTGCATTATACTTCAGGTCAACCGCAGAGGCCAAATAGGCAGGCGTCCATGATTTGGAAGAAATCTTTAAAGCTTTCCAAACCTCGATATCCGCCCACTTCTTGTTAACACCGATCAAAGCGTCTTTATATGGTGCTTCCAGTTTTTTAGCTTTACGGGCTGATTTGGTGAATAAAGAGCGGGTTCCTGAAAGCTCTCGGTTAACACGGCTGGCAACTTTGCCGATGGTTTTTGTTTCCTTGGCTAGGATTAAATCCGCGACAAGGGCTATATACATGGCTTCAGTGGGTTCACTTTTTGCATCCCACTGCGCCAGCTCAACAGAAACGGACGGCATGTTTACTTCAAAAGTATCATTATGGATGCCACGTATCAGGAAAATAATAATCGGCACCAAAAAGGCGAAGAAGATCAACAACAACAAGGGTGTTACCAAGCCAAGGGCGCGCATTTTACTGCGAAATAGTGCTTGGGCAAGGCGCCTTTTAAGCGGTGTGCCATCAGCCGCTATTGCCAAACCATCAGTGTCAGTTGTTGCGTTGGTCATAATTATTACTTTCCAAATCCGCGTCAAATATGCGGTGCAAGGGATAACACCCCTTGCACCAAAGTTTTATATTATTGTGCCAACCAAGCGTTGAAACGCTCGTTCAACTCGTCCTGATTGTCAGCCCAGAATTCAAAGTCGTTTTGAATAGCTGTTTTGAAGTTTTCAGGTGCTGTCGGCATCTGTGGGCCCATTGCAAGATCTGGCTTGGTTGAGTAGTTGCCAACCAACGGAGCAGAAGATTTACGTGCAGGACCGTAAGAGATATAAGATGCTTGTGCAGCCAGCTGCTCTGTTGCAGTTGAAAACGCAATGAAATCCAATGCTGCATCTTTGTTTGGTGCACCTTTTGGCACTACCCAAAGATCCAAATCAAATATTTGGCTATCCCAAACGATACCGAATGGTTTATCTTCAGCCGCTACCGCATTGAAAATACGTCCATTATAGGCAGTCGTCATTACAACTTCGCCATCGGCCAAAAGCTGTGGAGGTTGTGCACCGGATTCCCAAAATACAGAGTCAGCTTTGATCGTGTCCAGTTTTGCAAATGCACGATCAACACCTTCTGGTGTACTCAGAACAGTATAGATGTCCGCTACAGCTACGCCGTCAGCCGCCAATGCCATTTCCAAGTTGGCTTTAGGGCTTTTACGAATGCCACGCTTGCCTGGGAATTTGGTTGTGTCGAAGAAATCACCAATGGTTGTTGGGCCATTTGGCATTTTTTCAGTGTTATATGCAAAGATGGTTGACCATACGATACTTGCAACGGCACATTCATGCACTGTACCAGGCAAGAAATCATCCATTGCAGCTGTGCCGTCAGAACCAGCAGGCAAGATTGAAGGGTCGATTGTTTCTAATAGACCTTCGTCACAACCGCGTACGGCATCTGACAATTCAACGTCGACAAGATCCCATGTCACGTTGCCAGCTTCAACTTGTGATTTAATTTCGGCCAGACCACCTGAATAGTCTTCAGACAGGATTGTGTTGCCGGTTTTTGCGATCCATGGCTTATGGTAAGCCTCTACTTGTGATTTAGTGTACGCACCGCCCCATGACACAACTGTGATTTCAGCGGCCATTGCAGATGACGCGACCAACGCGCCAGCGGCTGCACCTAGTAGTAGTGATTTAATCATTGTAATCTCCATGTTATATTTCCCGTTCTCCCTAAATCCGTCTGGTTTCGGGTTATTCCAAACGAACCTGCGGGCGTTTATGCATCTAACGCCCGGCAATCCTCTTTACCCCATGAAACTGTTGTGGTTTCACCGACCTGTAAATGTGTGTGATTGGCGGAATTCGGCACTTTGACGATGAAATCATCATTACCGTGCACACTCATCCGGCAGCGAATATGATCGCCAAGATAAATCAGCTCTACCACTTTGGCATCTGCAGAGTTCTTGGTTTTCTTACCACCAACCGTGACCCGTTCTGGGCGGATAGACAATGTTGTACGGCTGCCTTTTTCACCACAGTTAATAGCTAGGGCATCCATCACCGCACCGCTGTCCAGTTTCACAGTTGCCATTTTGCCTTTCACAGCTTCCACAACACCCTTCAATGTGTTGTTTTCACCGATAAACTGCGCCACAAAAGTATTTTCAGGCTTTTCATAAAGAACTGAAGGGCTCGATAGTTGTTGAATAATACCATCATCGAAAACCGCGACACGATCAGACATTGTCAGGGCTTCTGATTGGTCGTGGGTCACGTAAACAACCGTGATGCCCAGATTTTCATGAATATGCTTGATCTCATACTGCATATGTTCACGCAGTTGCTTGTCCAGCGCGCCCAAAGGCTCATCCATAAGCACCAGCTCGGCATCAAACACCAAGGCACGGGCCAATGCGATCCGTTGCTGTTGGCCACCTGATAATTGTGCCGGGCGTCTGTCGATAAAGTCGAGCATTTGCACCATGTCAAGTGCGTGCTTAACCTTCGCTTCACGTTCGGATTTGCCCATCTTACGCACTTCCAGTGGGAAGGACAGGTTTTCACCGACCGTCATATGCGGAAACAATGCGTAGTTTTGAAAGACCATACCAATACCGCGCTTATGCGGCGGGATATTGTTGATCGGGCGTCCGCCCAACAAGATGTCACCGTGCGTGGCGGTTTCAAACCCTGCCAGCATCATCAGGCAAGTTGACTTGCCGGAACCCGATGGCCCAAGCATGGTCACAAACTCACCCTTTTCAATTCTTAGATTAAGGTCTTTAACGACCAAGATTTCGCCATCATAGCTTTTTTGAACGCGATCAAATACGACAGAACCGTCGCCGGAAATAGTGGCAGCCAAAGTCTTCTCCCTGAAATTATGGGGTTGGCGAATGCAACCCTCTTATTTTCTTAAGCAAAGTAATCTTATATATATTTTAAATGCAAGGTTTTATTATAGTTTTGACTATTTTAACTATTCCATCATTTTCCCCGGACTTAAAATGCCAGTATAATACACGTGCCCGCCAATGTAGAAAGAGCCCACCAAATGGTGAGCCCTTTCACAATCTACAGTCTGGTTTCATACAGGCAAACTAAGATCGTTGGCCAGTTAGCTTAAGATAGCATAGATTAGTGTAAAGCTGACAAAGCCAACTAGTTATCCTAACACTATTCCTAAGGCAAACACGGTAGAAATTAACATCACAATACTCTCAAAACTCGTTACTCGTACATTCCCGTTCTGGCCCTTACTTTAGACCATCAAACTTTGGCATAAATGTGTTTGAAACCCGTTTTCGACATGGACTTAAGTATAGGTTTTGAAAAATAATTGGAAATTTTCAAAACAATCAAACCAGTTTCAGGCGCATTATATTTGCTGTTGGAAACAATCAAAAAACCATGGTGTAGAATCAGTTACTTTGAAACTAATTTCTGCCTTGAGCACACAATTATAAGAAAACGACCCAGTAAAATAAGGTCTTACGCCAACTTGGGTGGATGGAATCAATACAATCTAGACCAACGCGGCGGCCTTGCACATGACACGCAACTTTTGTTCAGCCAGTTCTGCGGTTAGCAGACCAAGGCCGCAATCAGGGGCCACCACCAAACGATCCCGGTCAATATGCGACAGGGCTGATTGTAAGCGCGCAACCACCTCATCAACTGTTTCCACGCGACTGTTGGCAATGGCAACAGCACCAAAGATCACTGTCTTTGAGCTAAACTTGTTCAGTAGGTCAAGATTGTTGCAACAATGGGCATCTTCTATGGATATCTGGTCGAAAGCGGCCTGATCAATTGCATCACTAAGTTGATGATAACTGTCAGGGTCGGCTTTTTTGTAATCCGCATCATCCATATAGTCAGGATAACCACAACACATATGCACGACACGCGTGACCGATTTTGGCACGCCGTGGAAACACCGTTCCAACCCTTCCATGCCAAAATCCAGCGCATCGGCGACTTTACGGGCAAAAAGTGGCTCGTCGACCTGAATATACTGGCAGCCCGCATCCACAAGAGCCAGGATTTCTTTGTTTACAGTTTCAGCCAATGCCGCATTCAGCTTAGGGCGATCATTATAAAAACAATCTGCGGTGGTATCCATAATTGTAAGCGGACCCGGAAGCGTGAACTTCACCGGTTTTGCACTCACCCCTTGACTGGCTAGATAATCATGTGCGCTATAGCCCTGCCCTGAATGGCTAATCACACCGCGTATTGCAGGCAGGTCTGTTTCATAGGCTCCATCGCGTAAAATCCGGTGTTCCAGCCTATCAAAGTCAAAACCACTTAAATGGCGGCAATGATAATGGATATAGTTTTCCCGGCGCACTTCACCATCGGTGGGAATGGTCACACCTGCACGCAGTTGAGTATCAATCACTTCTTTTGCAGCCCTGACAAACAGAGCCTCATGCGTGTCTTTGTTTGCTTCGCTGTCGGTGGTATAATCAAGTGTTGTCTGAGCCGAATTCATCCCCCCGGTTTCGCGGGCCGCATCAAACCAGTCGCGCACAGGCACGTAATCAGGTTTCGGGAAAGCACCAATTGTGGTTGTTTCAAGCGGGGTTTGTTTTGATGGCATTTCAGATACACACTTTCATGATGTTCACTATTAACCAAAGCACTTAGGCCCTAAATTCACATTCAGGCAAGTGTAAAGTCCATAGCAGATGTCGATCATTTACCTGATATCTGAAATACTGTTCTGATTTTAAAACCAACGGTTGGTTAGGCGCATGCCGTTAAACACGCCCCATGCCAATAAACAACCGCCGATCCTGATCTTTGATAGCCCGGCGGCCATGCATGACGCGTGTGTTGTCTATGATCGCAATATCACCATCCTGCCAGTTAATTTCAACCGTGTAACATTCTGCTATTTCGCGCAGCTTTTCGATCTCATCATCCGAAACATTTGAGCCATCCTCTAAAGTATAAGTCGGTGCCTCATAGTTATGTGACGGGCCCAAAATCGCATTTGCGAAACCCAGCCCTTTAGATAAGGATGATGGGCGTACGGGATAGAGCTGAAGTTCATAGATCAGCGAACCGTCTTCATTCATAGTAAAATCCTGGTTGGGAATAGCCGCTTTAAACTGCAAGATGTGTTCCATCGTGACTTCATCGGGCGAACTGACCGCAGGATGTTCATTGGCCAGATAACGTTTCCAAAGCTCTTCAGGCAAACAGCGTTTCACTGTCATTTTTTGAGACCAGCGTTTTTTCAATGCGCCATCAAATGCTTCAAACATTTTGCGACCATCACAAATCGTTGTCTGTGATCCTTCAAAAGCGGCTTTGGTCGAATAAAATGCCACGACATCAGGGCAGACAGGTGTATTGCCATTCTCGATATGCAACCCAATCGGGCCCAGACCCGCATCCACTTTCTGGGTGTTTTCTTCAGAATATTCACGTGCGGGGTCGAATGTGATTGTCTTGCAGAACTTTGCAGTCAGGGCACTGAATTTATGCATATCCACATCAAAACCGCGCAAAATCGCCCAACCATCCGTTTGTAGGTATTCGTTGACGCGGGCAATGACCCCATCGTCAATCGATCGATAGGCAAGCTCTGAGGCACGTATCACGTTATAACTCATATTCGGGTATCCTTATGATATTTTTAACTTTATTAAGAAGCCTTGCTTACTTAAAACTTACCGCGTCCAGAACTTTTGGATCCCGCGCCAATGCGCCAACCGATTTATCGACAAGTGAAGGAAACAGACGTTGTACCTTCACAAAAAAGCGTTCTTTTCCCTTGGGAAAACTTTCGCGTTTTCCCGCAATAATTGCCGCCCATGCTTGTTTGGCGACAGTTTCGGGCGTATCTAGGGTCATATCCATGGGTTCGACTAAAGATGCGAATTTGGTCTCGGCGGCAGTGCTAGCGGCACGTGGTGCGATATAGGTCACGCCAATGCCTTTACCGGAAAGTTCGCGTCTTATCGCATCCGAAAACCCGCGCAAGCCAAATTTAGTGGCAGAGTATGTTGCAAAAAACGGATAGGCAATATCGCCAAAAACAGAACCGATATTAACGACACGCCCCTTTGCTTTGGTCAAAGCCGGCAACAGATCACGGGTCAGGGCCATTGGGGCGGTTAAATTAGTGGCAACCATCTGGTCGATTTGCGCATCTGTTATATCCGCAATTTGGCCAACACTTAAGGTACCTGCGTTGTTGATCAAAATATCCAGATGCTCCCCCACTCCTGAAACAATATCGGCACGCCCTTCGGCAGTTGTGACATCAGCTGTGATAATCTTGATCTTTACATGCTCAATCATATCAGCAGTTTCATCCAGTGTTGCTTTGGTACGTCCTGTCAGGATCAGATTAAAACCATGTGCAGCCGCCTGTAAGGTCAAAGCGCGCCCGATGCCCGATCCGGCGCCTGTAATCAAAACGGTTTTATCAGTCATTATAATGTCCTTTCGGATAAAATTTCAGGCGCAAGCGGTTCTGCGGTTAAACTGTTTGCCAGTTTCTGTGCCGTTTTTCTGTTCGGGGTGCCAACCGGAAACAAAAAATCAGGTTCCGTTGGGGATACAAATATAACTGCTTGCGGTTGAGCGTATTGGGGTAAATCTGCAAGGTGCGCAATTAGGTCATGACAAGTAACCAGACTGGCGGCTGCAACGATAAGTATCAACGCTCCGTCATCTTCACGTATTGTTAAAGCAGAGCTGACAATGCGCGGGTCAGCGTTCACCAGCTGCTCAACCCATTCTGGTGAAATATTACGGCCCGATCCGATAACCAGCAATGCGTCTTTACGGCCATCTATGATTAGCCGATCCCCGTCAAAATGACCCAAATCACCCGTAAACCATCGTTCAGGTGCCGCTTCACCGTTCAGATACCCCATCATCACCGTAGGCCCTGACACTGTGATTTCACCCTTTTCAATGACCACATCCAAACCATCCAAAACCGGCCCAACAGTTCCTGCAACACTGTCATTGGGGCGGTTCATCGCAACCACAGCACAACATTCTGAAAGCCCGTACCCTTCACAAACCGGAATGCCCAAAGCGTGTGCTGCATTGATAAGTGCAGGCGAAGATGAAGCCCCGCCAACGGCGACAAACCGCAAACTATCGGGCGGGGTTTGCTGCTTGGTTTTCAGATCAGTGATCCAACGCCCCAAAACCGCCGGGGCAAGCAGACTGGTTGTCGGCTTTAAGGTTTCAAAGGCCTCTGCAAAAGGTTCAATCGGGCCGCCGAACAGGGCTTTTGTGGCCTCAAACCTGAACACGGTTTGCGCCCCTGACAGAATAGGTAGAAATATACCACATATCTGTTCCAGCAATTGCGGAAGTGGCAAAATAGACAAATGCCTATCCGCAGGGCTTCCCGCAACGACTTTTGCCAAAGCGTTCAGAGATGCATCAAGTTGCCGATCACCGATGATAACGCCTTTGGGCTTACCTGACGAGCCCGAGGTATAAATCACCCGTTCAGCACCACCTTGGTATTTTGGCAGCAAAACCGCACCCGCATTAGACATCGCGGGATCAATAACGCCTAAATGCGGAAGTGCTGCAAACATCGCAGCATCATAAGCAATCACAGCCCCACTGCCTGCATCAAACAGAATATGCGCATTTTGCTCTTTGCTAAAAAAAAACGGTAGTGGCACCTGCCGCCGCCCGCTTAAGGTAATGGCAAGATCAGCCACCACGTAATCAACCCCGCCTGCCAAGGCGATACCAATGGTCTTGGGCGCATCCGATAACCTGGCTGTTAGGTCAGCCACGCGCGCGGCAAGCACAAACCATGTGACTGAGGTTTTATCATCCTGAAACGCAATCGCATCAGGGCGGGTATTGGCATTACTTTCCAATGCCGCAAAAACTGCGTGCATTTATATAGCACCAACTTGTTTAAGATATTGATCTGCATTGATTTTATTACGCGGCGATAGCTTCATCTGTACATTCAAAGCTTCATTAATGACACAGACCGTTGGTTCAGTTTCATAATATGTGCCCCAACTTTTAGGATCATTAACACATGATATATCGGCTGTGCACAGTGCATTGAAATGCAACCCTGTGCGCTTCAAAAGCTTGCGCAATGGCTTTGTCACTGTGAAAACACCACATGTCATACCGTTTGCGCGGCCCCATGAAAGCATCGCATCAAACATAGGTAAAACCGGAAAAGGCGTTGTCGAGGCCACCGAAACAACTTCCATTATCTGTGAGGCAGGTGTCTTTATGCCGTCCAACGCATAAATGGCTTTGTCCAGATCAGTATCAAGATAGACATCTGAAAAGAAACCACTTGCTTTTGTGCGAATACCACCAACGCAAACAATTTGATCATCCTGATTTGTAACAGTCACCAAAAGCGGGGCAAATGTATTGATGCGCGCACCATATGTATCAAAGTAAACCTTGCGGATATGGCCTTTAGCGGCTTCGCGTTTTGGGTGATCAATTTCTAAAAACTCAATTTTCATATCCTGCCTCATATTAGCCTTCATGTATTACCTTACCACACATTTACAGTGATTTGGCTTACGGAATACTTACAGAAATAATTTATCATGCGCGGGCGAAAATAAGTTCAAAATACTGCCACCACCCGGACGGTCAGAAACATTGACTTGTGCTGCATGTGCATCGGCCACTGATTTAACGATAGCCAGACCAATACCGGAACTGGGTGTATTATTATTTTAAGACGCACCGCGTTGAAAACGTTGAAATAAGTTTGTTTTCTGTTCCGCTTTTATTCCCTGACCACGGTCTAAAATCCGTATGCCGGAGGAGTTTTCCAGAACCTCTATTTCCACCTCTGTGCCAACAGGTGAATATATAAGAGCGTTGCGTACCAGATTTACAAGCGCAACTTGTATCAAACCTTTGTTACCTTCAATATGGCTTTGGTCAGCACCTGTAATAGCAAGGGATTTTTTATCTTTCAAAGCGCTCACAGTCATATCCATAGCCACATCCACGGCAAGCTGTTTTAAATCTAGTGGTTCATGCGCGCTTTTACCCATCGCATCGGCACCTGACAGGTCTATCATCTGTTCAAACATGCGTTCCAACTGCATAACATCTTCACACACCGCATGCCTTACGTCTGCATCTTCAATCCTTTCCATACTGGATCGCAACACAGCCAGCGGTGTTCTGACCTCATAGGCCACATTGGAAGAAAAATCTCGCTGTGCCTGATAACCTTTTCCAGACGATCAAACGCCCCGTCCACAGCCGAAATCAAAGGGGCTATCTCGGAAGGAACCCGCTTTAATGACAAATGTTTTATTGTGGCTGTCGGCCCGATCAACTGGGCTTGCTTTTGTATCGGCTTCAAGGCGTTTAATGACCTTAGTGCCGATAAAATAGCTGCGGCCAAAATTACCAAAACCCCCATAAACACCGATATAATCTGTTCTTCCGCTTCATGAACAAGTTTTTGAAATTTGGTGTTTTCAATGCCTTTTGGGTAGGTCGTCGCCAAAACCACAAAGTCCTGACCATCAATTTTAACCCGAAGCCCTATCCCCATACGTTCACCCAATAAGTATATCTTTGCGCCTTTGCCGATTTTCAGCTGCAAAAGCAGTGGAGGTATTGATGATCAAGCTGCGCCGCAAAAAATACCGTTGGCCAAATAATGCGTTAAAATACTTCATTAATCGTCATCTTCCAAAATATAACCGATACCGCGCAATGTCTGGATTTTGGATGTCGCCCCTAAATCCAGCAGTTTTTTACGTAAACGATGGGTTGCAACTTCAATGGCGTTCAACGTAGGTGGCGCGTTAAACCCGTATAATGCATTTTCAATCGCCTCTTTCGATTGAATGCGGCCCTTACGGCGCATGAACAGTTCCAAAAGATCAAGTTCACGTTTTGACAGCTTGGCAGGTTTTTCTGAGATTTTGACAGAGCGGTCAACGGTGTGAAAATGGATGTTACCGGCCTCTAGAACCAAACCCAAAGCCCCGCCAGGGCGCCTTAAAACCGCTTTTATCCTTGCTATAAGTTCAGATACATCAAACGGTTTTATCAGATAATCATCCGACCCGGAATTCAATCCCTTTAGGCGGTCATCCAATGTGTCACGCGCGGTACAAATGATCACAGGGGTTTCGGGCTTTGCCTGTTTTATATCTTTTAATACAATTAGCCCATCAATATCGGGCAGACCAAGGTCCAGGATAATCGCGTCATAATCATAAGATTTCACCGCATGTATCGCATCTTCACCAGTGTGAACAACATCCACGGTAAAGCTACTTTTTTGCAAACTGGCACATGTATTTTGCGCCAGTTTTTCATTATCTTCCACATAAAGAAGCCGCATATGGCAAAGTCCTATTTTCGAACGTATATCACTGTAGAACCATCATCGGCTTTAAATGATACGCGCACAAGCTCATCATTTGCATCATACCAAAGGTCGCGGGCCAATCCCCCTGGAAGCCGGTAATGGCGGGCTTTAACCTTACCGCTTTTCGTCGGCATCATTTCACTACCCAAATCAGCGCCACGCACAGACATAATTGTGCCGTCTATTGTATTTAACCGTTTTTTACTGCGCACAATATCCACATTCCAAAGGCTTGCAAGTAAGCTCGCACTGGGGCCGGAATTAAGCTGGTTTGGTGTGCCATCATCGTTTGTTGTGGAAGTCAGCTTTTGTAACTTGCCATTGCGCCACATCTCAACACTGGAATGTTGAAAGCTATATGCGGTCAATTTGATCAGCCGGACTTTAACAACGATATCTGTTGAAACGTTCACAGTATAAGCTTTTGCCGAGCTGTTAAAATTGAAACGATGCTCGCCGATATTTTTTCCTTTACGCATAACATCAAATTTAAAATTGGCGGACTTTGGTAATGATGCCGCATGAAGTGGTGCGGCCATCGCAACAGCCAATCCTAAAATCAAAGTCAAAAACCTCATATTTTTCTCCAGAGGAACAAAAGGGATAACGACTTTGGTGATGGATTTAACTTACAGGATGCTTACAAGGCTTATGGTTTCTTGGGGTCGTTCTTTATAAACCCGTTTGACGATTTTATGAATTCCACACACCAGACCTGCGATAAACATCCCGTGGTCGGGGATACCTACAGATGATGGCGTGAAAACTTAGATTGGTTCTGCAAGCGGCTTTTAATCCGGATATTTTCACGGCTAATCCAATCATTGCATATGGGTTTTGATGAGCTTAGCAAACGACTGACGCTTACCTAAATTGAAGTCTCAGTTTGTGAAACCTGAGTATTAAATGGCCCATTTACTAGATCCTTACAAACGGTCACTAAAGCACTCATCTAACAGGCGAGAGCAGCTTCAAGCGCTTGCTTTGAATTCTTCTAATGATGTGTATCTGCATTTTCCGGAAAGATCGGCCTTGGCTCCCGCGAAAGAGCCATCTTCAGTATATAATGCGCCGCTCAGGATCAAATTCATTTCCGTTAGGTCAATAGAAATCTCATCGCGCATCTCGATGTAGTTTTCAAAAATAAATTCCACACTAAAAAATAGCGCGCCGCCTTCGAGTTCGCCAGCCACAACCCTAAAATCTTTGCCTTGCGTGCCGCTGGTGAAGTTTCTCAGAACAATATTGCTGGTTTCAAGATCAAAGGAGAAATCAAAGCCTTCAGATTCGTAGAAATTTGGGCCAATTACACAAGAAAAATAATCAATTCCGTTTGTAGCCATTGCCTAAGCCGGCACCAATAAAAGTGATAAGGTCGCAGCCCCTATTACCCGAAAGAATGCTCGAAAATTATCCATTGATATCCCTTAGTTAAAAATTTATTTTCAGTGCGAAA
>CAXMSA010000036.1:0-22310 GCA_964195605.1 uncultured Amylibacter sp. | reverse complement strand
CACGCAGCCGTGCATTTTGATATAAATCTTACACGGGAAGCAATGTCGGAGTATTTGGGGTTAACGTTGGAAACGGTAAGTCGTCAGATCAATGCGTTGAAAAAAGACAACATTATATCGCTTGAAAAAAAACGCCGGGTGGTTGTAAAAGATTTTGCCCGCCTCTTGGCAGAGACGGGCGATGATGAAGACGGTGGTTTTTTAGACTAGGGGAAATAGTTTAAAAACCTAATGTGCCATAAAGATAGGCACCTTACTGTCTTGCATCATATGCCGTGTGGGCCCGCCAAAGAAAAACTCTCGCAATGGTGTATGCCCGTATCCGCCCATGACAATTAAATTGGCGCCTACATCCATTGCATGCGAGCGGATGATATCAGCTATCTTGGGTGACGTTTTTGCTATTACATTCACTTCTACATTAATACGGTGGCGTGCCAAAAAAGTTGCAATGTCACTGGAGACTTCCGCTTCTTTCACAACGCGTTTGGAGTTGGTGATGATAACAACATCTACTTGTGATGCTTCACGCAACAACGGCAAAGCCAGGCGAACGGCCCGTAAGGAATGCTCGCTGCCATCCCATGCGATGACGGCTTTTGCATCCCTGTTCCCCATATTTTCGGGGGGAACGATCAGCACTGGGCAATCGGATAGTAAAAGCGTACTTTCAGTGATTTTTTCATCGGTCTCGGTGCGATCAGTTCCAAATGGACGCGGTAACACTGTCAGATCACAGAATTTGGCAGCTCGAGACATTAAATCAGATAATTGGTCACGGTTAATAACAGACACTTCAGTGCTGAAAAATATCAATTCTTCCTGTACAAATTTTTCAGCCTCGGCAACCAACTTATCGGCGGTTTCTTTCGCACGTGTGCGTTCTTCTGTTTTAAGATCTTCGGGGAAGTCAAGATAGGGGTAAGCCTGCGTTTGAAGAATGGTGATATATGCAGGGCAAATGATGTGCAGATGCCCACCTGCCACAACTGTCAATTCAATCGCCTTTCTAAGTGCAGCGACACTACTGTCTTTACCGTCCCAGATTGTTAAGATTGATTTATATGACATGGATAACGCCCACCCTCATTTCACCTTATTATAGGCAATGATTCTTGCGGAAACCTTGATACAGATCAAAGATTGTAACTGTGGTACTGGTGCATTAACTGCACTAAGATAGGGTAGAAAAGCAAAAGGTCTGGATTATGGATATTTTTAAACTTATCGTATTGGCATTCATTACGATTTTCGCAGCTATGGCTGCAAATTTTGGCCATGATGCAGCCTATATATTACACGCCTTAATCATAATGGCAGTTGCATTCTTTCTTTTCATACGCGAAGTGCGGCAATTTGGTGATGCCAAACCTGAAGCTCAAACCGGGTATCGGGATGATGTTATCAGGGCAGGCGTTATAGCCACATCGTTTTGGGGTGTTGTCGGGATGCTTGCTGGTGTTGTTATCGCGTTTCAACTTGCGTTTCCTGCGCTGAACCTTGATTTTTCATTCACAACGTTCGGGCGGTTGCGCCCTTTACACACATCAGCCGTAATTTTTGCCTTTGGTGGTAACGCGCTGATTGCAACGTCTTTTTATGTTGTTCAACGCACTTCAGCCGCACGGCTTTGGGGTGGTAACCTGTGCTGGTTCGTATTTTGGGGCTACCAGTTGTTTATCGTGCTGGCCGCAACTGGTTATTTACTGGGGTCGACCCAATCCAAAGAATATGCTGAACCTGAATGGTATACCGATATTTGGCTAACCATTGTCTGGCTGTCCTATCTGGCCGTGTTCTTGGGTACAATCGTCAAACGTAAAGAACCGCATATCTATGTGGCAAACTGGTTTTACCTGTCGTTCATCGTAACAGTGGCAATGCTGCATGTGATGAACAACCTGTCTTTGCCTGTATCGATCTTCGGTTCCAAATCTGTGCAGCTGTTTTCAGGTGTACAAGATGCGCTGCTACAGTGGTGGTATGGGCATAATGCGGTTGGGTTCTTCTTAACATCTGGGTTTTTGGGCATGATGTACTACTTCGTGCCAAAACAAGCCAACCGACCGGTTTTCAGTTACAAACTTTCGATCATTCACTTCTGGTCTTTGACCTTCCTTTATATCTGGGCAGGCCCGCACCATTTGCACTACACGGCTTTGCCGGATTGGGCGCAAACACTGGGTATGGTATTTTCCATTATGCTTTGGATGCCTAGCTGGGGTGGTATGATTAATGGACTTATGACGCTTAACGGCGCGTGGGATAAATTGCGTACTGACCCTATTCTGAAAATGATGGTGCTAAGCCTTGCGTTCTACGGCATGTCCACTTTTGAGGGCCCGGTTATGTCCATCAAAGTTATCAACTCACTGTCGCATTACACTGACTGGACAATCGGACACGTACATTCCGGTGCTCTTGGCTGGAATGGGATGATTACATTTTCTGCGCTATACTTCTTAACTCCGCGTCTTTGGGGCCGTGAAAAGCTTTATAGCCTGTCTATGGTCAACTGGCACTTCTGGCTGGCTACAATCGGCATCATTCTATATGCGGCATCCATGTGGGTGACAGGTATTATGGAAGGCTTGATGTGGCGCGAAGTTGATGCGCAAGGCTTCCTGGTTAACTCTTTCGCAGACACTGTATCGGCCAAATTCCCGATGTATGTGGTGCGCGGTCTGGGTGGCCTGATGTATCTGGCTGGTGCGATTATCATGTGCGTGAACCTGTGGCTGACCGCCACAGGGGCAGGCGAACGCAAATCTAGTGCTGCACATGCAGTGCCAGCGGAATAAGGAGCAAAATCATGTCATTCTTACGTCATCATAAAAAAATCGAAACCAATGCAAGTATCTTGTTTGCCCTTAGCCTAGCCGTTGTGTCTGTCGGTGGTATCGTTGAAATCGCACCTCTGTTCTACCTTGATAACACGATCGAGAAAGTTGAAGGGATGCGGCCATACTCACCACTGGAACTGGCAGGCCGTAATATTTACGTGCGTGAAGGGTGTTATCTGTGTCACAGCCAGATGATCCGCCCATTACGTGATGAAGTTGAACGTTATGGCCACTATTCGCTGGCTGTTGAAAGCATCTATGATCACCCGTTTCAGTGGGGGTCAAAACGTACAGGACCTGACTTGGCCCGGGTTGGCGGGCGCTATTCTGATGAATGGCATGTGGATCATTTGACCGACCCACGTTCTGTTGTGCCAGAAAGTATTATGCCAAAATATAGCTTCTTGATGGAAAGCAAGTTGAACCCAGAGGATATTCAGGCGGTTGTCATCGCCAATAGCCGTGTGGGTGTTCCTTATTCAGATGAAATGATCGAAAAAGCGTCGGATGATTTTAAAGTGCAAGTTGATCCCGATGGAGATTGGGAAGAAATGACTGCGCGTTATCCTAAAGCGCAAGTGCGCAATTTTGATGGCCAAGAAGATCTGACCGAAATGGACGCGTTAATTGCTTACCTGCAAATGCTTGGCACCTTGGTTGATTTCTCAACCTTCCAGCCAGAAGCTAGCCGATAAGGAGGAATGAAAATGGATACCTATTCCATATTGCGTGAGATTGCTGACAGTTGGGGTTTGTTGGCCATGATGCTTTTCTTCATAATCGCAGTGCTTATACTGTTTCGCCCAGGTGCAAAACAGATGCACAAAGACGCGTCACAAATTCCGTTTCACGATGATGAATTACCTCAGGCCGATTGTGACCACAAAAAACAAAAGTTGGAGAGCTAAATTATGGCTAAAAAAATCAAACTGAATGACGAAGATTATCCAACTACAGGCCATGAATGGGATGGTATTCGCGAGTATGATAAACCGATGCCGCGTTGGTGGTTGTATACATTCTATCTGTGCATCGTCTTTTCCATCGGTTATGTTATTGCTTACCCTGCAATCCCGCTGCTGAAGGGGGCTACCCCAGGTGTTCTGGGCTTTGCAACGCGAACTGAAGTGGCCCAGCATATTGCAGAGGTCAACGCGAAAAATGCTGAGATTGAAGCGAAACTATTATCTACACCACTTGAAGATGTTGCCGCCGATCCAGATTTAAAGCGGTTTGCTACCGCAGGCGGCGGGGCTGTTTTCCGCACCTATTGTGCACAATGCCACGGTGCGGGTGCGCAAGGTGCGAAAGGTTACCCGAACCTACAGGATGATGATTGGCTATGGGGTGGCGATCTGGCCGCATTGGAAACCACAATTCGCCATGGTATCCGGCATGATGCAGACGAAGATACGCGTTATTCAGAAATGCCAAAATTTGGCGAAATGCTGGAAGGTACAGAGATTGCGGCACTTGCCGAGTTTGTTCTTCAGGTATCTGGTCAGGAACATGATGCAACACTGGCCTCTTCTGGCGCTCCAATGTTCGAAGAGAACTGTGCCGCGTGCCACGCAGAGCAAGCCACAGGGGATCGTGAACAAGGTGCGCCCAATCTGGCTGATGCAATATGGCTATACGGTCGTGATCGTGACACGATCACAACGACCATTACCAATAGCCGTTATGGTGTAATGCCTGCATGGCAGGGGCGCATCTCTGAGGCACAGATTAAACAAGTAACGTTCTACGTCCACCAACTTGGTGGCGGAGAATAGGTTTCATTTCGAACAGGACATCGGGTGACATATGACAACCCAAACAACACAAGAACCGCCAAAATTATTTGAGGCGAGAGAACCGGTATTCCCGCAAAGGGTTTCTGGCTGGTACCGCCGCCTGAAATGGTGGTTGATGGCTTTTACACTTAGTATTTATTACATCACGCCTTGGTTGCACTGGGACAGAGGTGAAAACCTACCTGACCAAGCCGTTTTAATTGACCTTTCGCGCGCGCGTTTTTTCTTTTTCTGGATCGAAATATGGCCGCACGAATTTTATTTTGTTGCGGGTCTTTTGATCATGGCAGGGTTAGGCCTGTTCTTATTCACGTCTGCCCTTGGGCGTGTCTGGTGTGGTTATGCATGTCCGCAAACGGTTTGGACCGATCTGTTTATTCTTGTTGAACGCTGGATAGAAGGCGACCGCAATGAACGCATCCGTTTGCTGCGTGCAAAATGGAGCTTTCGCAAAGCACGGCTTCGGATTACCAAGTGGACAGTTTGGTTGTTACTTTCGGTCGCTACGGGCGGGGCATGGGTTTTTTACTTTGCCGACGCGCCGACATTGTTAAGCGATCTGCTGACAGGGCAAGCTATTGTTTCAGCTTATATAACGGTTGCAGTTCTAACCGCGACAACATTTATATTTGGCGGATTCTTACGTGAACAGGTCTGTACATACATGTGCCCATGGCCACGTATTCAGGCCGCAATGATGGACGAACATTCGCTGACCGTTGCCTACCGCGATTGGCGTGGCGAGCCGCGTGGTAAATTAGGTAAGGCCGAGGGCGATTGCATCGATTGTTTGGCCTGTGTAACCGTTTGCCCACAAGGTATAGATATCCGAGATGGGCAGCAGGTCGAATGTATTACCTGTGCTTTGTGTATCGATGCTTGCGACAATGTGATGGATAAAATTGGCCGCCCCCGCGGGTTGATTGATTACTGCGCCTTAAGCGATGAAGCTTTGGAACGGGCAGGCAATACGCCTAAAACGGTGCGGAGCCATATTTTGCGCTTGCGCAACTTTATCTATTTCGGTCTTTGGGGTCTTATAGGTGTCGGGCTTGTGGTCGCATTGTTTATCCGGTCTGACTTTTCTGCCTCTGTGAAACCTGACCGCAACCCAAGGTTTGTCACCTTGTCAGATGGTACTATTCGCAATGCTTATGATCTGAAAATCAGCAATCAAACCGGCGAAGACCGGATGTTCCATATCTCAATTAATACTGCAGATACATTACGTCTGGACTTAGAAGGCATTGATGAACTGAATGTGCTTGTGCCGGCGGATGACAGACTACACCAACGGGTTTATATTTTTGCAAAACCAGAGCATACTGCTAGTCAATCAGACAAGTCGCCCGTGCGGTTTTGGATCGAAGACAGAAACGATGGTGCCCGTACCCATGTTGACAGCGTATTCGCTGGGGATGAAAGATGAACCAAGTATTGAAACGTCGCCCGCTTACAGGGCGCAAAGTAGCTTTGATGTTTTGCGCGGCTTTCGCGATAATCATCGGTGCTAATGTTGCTTTGATATATGCAGCTGTAGGGTCATTCCCTGGTTTGGAAACCCGTGCGCCATATAAAGAAAGCCTAAGCTTTGAAACCCGGCGTAAAGCGCAGGAAAAGCTGAATTGGGTGTCTTCCGTATCGTATGAAAATGGTCAGGTGATTCTAAAGCTGACGGAATCAAATGGTGGGTCAGTTATCGTACCACATATAAAACTGATTGTTGGCCGTGCGACCTCTGCCAGTTATGATCAGGAGTTGGTGTTATCTTTCAACGGGTATAATTATGTGGCGGATGTAGAAATTCCTGCAGGCAACTGGCGGGCGAAAATTAGCGCAAAGGCATTAGACGGCACTGAATTTACCCGCACCTTATCACTTTATATCAGGCCTGCGTCATGACAGTAACTGGCTGCTCGGCCTGTGTTGCTGTTCCTTATGAAAAACTGGAACAAACGGTCGCTGCAGCACTGACAATAGAAATGTCTGTGCCAACAGTTCATTGTGCGGGGTGTATCGGTAAGATTGAACAAGGGTTGATGCAGCTGGACGGTGTGTTTGACGCACGGGTTAATCTGTCATTGAAACGTGTGCGTTTGCAAAGTGACGGGCGTGATGGCATTGAAGATGCGGTCTTGGATAAACTGGCCAATCTTGGATTTGAAGCCCATCCGCTGGACAATAAAACATTGGCTCAAAAGCCTGATGATGTATCACGCGGCCTGTTGATCCGTTTAGGTTTTGCAGGTTTTGCCGCGATGAATGTGATGGTGTTATCTGTTTCTATTTGGGCTGGTGCTGAGGGCGTGACACGTGATTTCTTGCACTGGATATCAGCGGCGATTGCACTGCCTACTATCGCTTATGCAGCACAACCATTTTTCAAAAACGCATGGTTGGCCTTACGTGTGCAACGGTTGAATATGGATGTGCCGATAAGTCTGGCGATCCTTATGGCCTCAGGTCTATCGTTATATGAAACTGCCCTTGGTGGTGCACATGCTTATTTCGATGCAGCCCTATCACTGACATTTTTTTTGTTGGCAGGGCGTTATCTGGATCACCAAACCCGTGCCAAAGCCCGCTCCGCGGCAGTAGAGTTGACAGCACTTGAGGTGCCGCGCGCACAAAGGTTGCATAATGGGGTTGTCGAAACGGTAGCGATTGAAACCCTTCGTGTGGGCGAACGTGTATTGGTACGCCGTGGCGCACGTGTTCCTGTGGACGGGCTTGTGGCCAAAGGTGCCAGTGAGTTGGATATGTCTTTGCTTACGGGTGAAACCATGCCTCATAGCATTGCTAAAGGGGATACGGTTTACAGTGGCACGATGAATTTGGGCCCCCCTTTCGAAGTGGATGTGACGCATATCGGTAAAGGCACAAAATTGGCTGAAATTGCAGCTCTTGTTGCTACAGCCGAAGCTACTAAAACAAAATATACGACCCTTGCAGACCAAGCAGCACGGATATATGCGCCATCGGTTCATCTACTGGCTTTTGCCGCCTTTTTGTTCTGGCAGCTCTATACTGGTGATACCCGTCTTGCTGTCGGTATTGCAACGGCGGTTCTAATCATCACATGCCCTTGCGCATTGGGCCTAGCAGTGCCAGCCGTGATGACTGCGGTTAGTGGGCGATTGTACCGTATGGGCATCTTGATCCGCAACGGTGCCGCACTGGAACGATTGGTAGATATTAATACGGTTGTGTTTGATAAAACTGGTACACTGACAACTGGGCAAATGACTGTGGTGCAAGCACCCGAAGGCAAGGCACTGCTTATTGCCGCAAGTCTTGCCGCGCAATCAGATCACCCGTTGTCAAAGGCGGTGGTGAAGCTTGCACATGGACAAAATCTAATGGCAGTAGATGATGTAGTTGAACAGGGGGGGATGGGCATTGAAGCACAAGTGGACGGCATGACTGTGCGTCTTGGGCGCGCAGAATGGATTGGATGCGATCCACATGAGGGCTATGTGCAGACGTGGCTGAAAATCGGGGATAGTGCCCCAACCCCGTTTCTGTTTGATGATACCATTAAGCCCAGTGCTAAAGAGGCTGTTTTGCGCTTGCAGAAACGTGGGCTTAAGGTGGTGATGCTGTCAGGCGACACGCAAATAACAACCGATCGGTTGGCAGGTAAGTTGGGTATTAAACACGCGATTGGCGCGGTTTTGCCCGATGAAAAACTACAAATCGTGCAATCCTATGGTGAGCGTGTTTTGATGGTTGGCGATGGATTGAATGACACAGCCGCGTTAGTGGGTGCATCTGTTTCCATGTCGCCTGCCTCTGCGATTGATGCGGCACGTGCTGCATCTGATTTTGTTCTGGTCAGGGATGACCTGACTTTAATTGACACCTGCATTGCCCTGTCAAAAACCGCAAAACGGCGTATGCTGGAAAACTTCGGTATTGCTGCGGGTTATAACGCGATTGCAATTCCGGTGGCTTTAATCGGTTTGGCGACACCACTGTTGGCAGCTCTTGCCATGTCGGCTTCATCCATTTGCGTATCCTTAAATGCTTTACGGTTAACCCGGGGGAAATAATGTCTATATTGGTCTATTTGATACCTATTTCACTGTTTTTAGGGGGTATCGCCCTCGCAGCTTTTTTCTGGGCGATCAAATCAAAACAGTTTGATGACCCAGAAGGCAATGCCGCGCGTATATTGCTGGATGATAAAGAACCATAAATCATCATTAAAAACAGCTCACCTAGTTTCCCCGAAGCAATTTGTTTGATCCAATCAATGCTTATATGGCAGATGCTTTAGTTTAATCTGTAACGGCTTTTATTTGTACTTCTTTGGGTAAAGCTATTGCTTTACGCGCATTGGTGTCCATATGAACGGCCAGCAATTCGCAGATGGAAACAATTTCACCAGTTTCGCAATCAATCATTTCGTGATTGAAACGAACAGTTTTATCCTTGATTTCAACTGTTGAGGTGTAGATTTCGAGCGTATCGCCTGGCAGAACCTCACGTTTGTAAGTCAGGTTTTGCTCTAGGGCTGCCATGCCGCGCGCGTTATCGCGTGACTTTGCCGGTGTCAGGCCAAGGCTTGCAAAATAGGCCCATGTTGCCTCGTCGAATTTGCCCACATACCACATGACATTCATGTGCCCCATATGGTCGCAATGCCAAGGATAAACCGCACCTTTATAAGTTAATTGTCCTGTCGTCATTCAATTATCTTTCGGTTTGTCAAAGGCTTGTGTCAGAACCATGAATGTTTTTTATATCATGGTACAGCAGATTTATTTCCAATCCAGAACAACTTTTCCGCTTTGGCCTGATTTCATCACGTTAAAGCCCTTCTCAAAATCGTCCACAGGAAATCTATGGGTAATCACTTTACTGATATCCAAACCATTTTGTAGCATGGCAATCATCTTGTACCAGGTTTCAAACATTTCGCGGCCATAAACCCCCTTGATAGTGATCGCCTTGAAAACGATCCGCGACCAATCGACAGGGGATTTTCCTGGTGGAATCCCCAAAAGCGCAATCTTGCCCCCCATCACTAATGCTTCGATCATTTGGTCTAAGGC
Organism: uncultured Amylibacter sp.; assembly: GCA_964195605.1. GTDB lineage: Bacteria > Pseudomonadota > Alphaproteobacteria > Rhodobacterales > Rhodobacteraceae > Amylibacter. The sequence continues at coordinate 12,614 of CAXMSA010000036.1, read as the reverse complement.
AGCCTGATTGCCGGACATCTCTAAGCCCACATCAAAACCTTGGGTCATACCCAGTTCAGCAACAACATCCTGAAGTGCCTCTGAGGTGACATCAACTGTACGAACGTTTGGCACCACCTGCGCGGCCAGGGTCAGGCGATCCGCATTTACATCTGTGATCACCACATTACGCGCACCTGCATGCCGTGCAACGGCTGCCGCCATAATGCCGATTGGGCCAGCACCGGTAATCAACACATCTTCGCCAAGTAAATCAAAACTAAGGGCTGTGTGAACAGCGTTGCCCAATGGATCAAGTATAGCACCTATTTCATCGGGTATATCGTCGGGTAAAGGGATGATATTAAATGCGGGTAAGCGCAGATATTCGGCAAATGCACCTTGCTCATTCACACCGATCCCGCGTGTGCCAGGGTCAAGATGAAACTTGCCTGCACGACTTTGGCGACTGTTGGTGCCAATCAGGTGGCCCTCTCCGGAACAGCGTTGCCCGATCTTCAAACCTGTTACATCCTTACCAATTTCAACAATCTCACCGGCGAATTCATGACCGGTAATCATCGGGACAGGTACGGTATGTGCGGCCCAGTCATCCCAGTTCCAGATGTGAATATCTGTACCGCAAATTCCGGTTTTGTTGATCCGGATCAAAACATCATCATGGCCTATTTGAGGTATAGGGGCGCGGGCCATCCACAGCCCTTCACGTGGAAAACTTTTTTCCAAAGCTTTCATTGTGTTTGGTATCGCTGACATCAAATCACCCCCAGTTCTTTCCCTACTTTGCCAAATGCGGCTAGGGCTTTGTCCAGTTCGTCACGGGTAAGGGTCGCATTCATTTGGGTGCGAATACGTGCTTGCCCGTGCGGTACAACCGGAAAGAAGAAACCGGAAACATAAACGCCTTCATCAAATAGTTTTGCAGCCATATCTTGCGCCAGTTGCGCTTCACCTAGCATTACGGGAATGATTGGGTGCTCGCCGGCCAAAAGATCAAATCCCAGTTTCTTCAATCCCGCACGCCAGTACTGCGCATTTTCAAACAACTGTGTACGCAGTGACGCGCTTTCCTTGACCAACTTGATGGCTTCTATTCCGGCGGCGACAATAGATGGTGGCAGCGAATTGGAAAATAGATAGGGCCGCGCACGCTGCCGCAAAAGATCAATCACTGGCTGCGGCCCAGCGATATAACCGCCAATTGCCCCTCCAAGTGCTTTACCAAGCGTCCCTGTTACAATATCAACATCGAGCCCATAATGATCAGGCATACCTGCACCATTTGGCCCCATGAAACCTGTGGCATGGCAATCATCGACCATTACCATTGCATCATATTTCTTTGCCAGGCGAGTAATCTCGGGTAAGTTGGCCAGATAACCATCCATCGAAAATACACCATCTGTTGCGATCATAATATGGCGTACTCCATCAGCGCGGGCTTGTTTTAGCCACGCTTCCAGATCGTTCATATCACTGTTCAGATAACGATACCGTTTGCTTTGCACAACCGCACTCCGTCGATGATGGAAGCATGGTTTAGGCTATCAGAGATAATAGCATCCTCTGGCCCTAAAAGTGGTTCAAACAGGCCGCCATTTGCATCAAAACAGGCTGCGAATAAAATAGCGTCATCTTTATTTAAAAATGTAGCAAGTTCTGCTTCCAGCTCGCGGTGAATATCTTGCGTGCCACAGATGAACCGAACCGAAGCCATGCCAAACCCGCGATCATCCATGGCATCTTGAGCCGCTTTGATCAGGTCGGGATGGTTGGCAAGTCCAAGATAATTATTGGCACAAAGGTTAATAACTTCATGTTGTCCAACTGAGATATGACCACCTTGCGGCGAAGTGATGGATCGCTCGCTTTTCATCAAACCATCCGCATTGATTGTCTCAAGTGTTTTACTGATGTGATTTAGAAACTTATGGCTCATGATACTCTCCTTCAAATGTATGGATATCATAACGGATTATTTCCTTATTTTAGGAATTATTCACCGCTGACAATCAAAAACAACCTTGCCGCTACTTGTGTTTTTATCTTATGGGGCACGTCGGCAGCATATCGCGCCGTATCGCCTTTATTCAACATTTCAGTTCTTGCGCCGCTGGTTATTTCGACCTGACCTTCAATCACTGTAAGGTGTTCGGTGGTGCCGCGCGCATGGGGTTGGCTATCAAGTATTCCCCCTGACGAAAACCGCAACTCATATATTTCATGTTGGCCAACAGTTTCTGGAGGAGAGAGTATATGGATGCTGCACCCAGTGCCTTGCGTGTTTATCGTTGGTACGGTTGATGCGCGTAAAACATCTATTTTGTGGCGCGCAATATCATCGTCCATTAATCCGGAAAAATCCACTTGCAAGGCGCGGGTGAGGTTCCACAAAGTTGCTATTGTTGGGCTGCTTTCGCCACGCTCAATCTGGCTTAACATAGATTTGCTTACGCCTGATAATTTGGCAACAGCCTCTAAAGACAGGCCTTTATCCTTGCGTGCGGTTTTCAATCTGGCAGGCACCTGAGCTAATGCTGTATTATTCATATCCGTCATATTGGAAATATGGTCTGGATAACACTCATCGTCAACCCGTATACATTGGTGTTAATCCGCTTTTATCATACATCATATTTGGCATATAAATACGGTTGCAGACACAGCTTAAGATACCTGCAATACAATTTTCCCAGTGTGTTTCTTGCTTACAAAGCACCTCTGAGCTTGGTGAATATCTGACAGAGGAAAAACCTCTGCAACCAACGGGGATACCTTCCCCTGTTGGATTAGCGCAACAAGATTACCGAACACCTGTGGTTCCAAAACTGTACAGCCAAAGAAACTTAAATCTTTCAGGTAAAGGGTGCGTATATCCAATTCAACAATCGGGCCACCAATGGCGCCTGAAACGGCGTAACGACCGCCGGGGCGCAAAACATCAAGCAGTTCTGGCCAGGTTTTTCCTGCAACCAGATCAATCACCACATCAACAGAATTAGGGCCCAATGCTTCGGTAAGCGAGGTTCCCCTGTGGATCACACGTTCTGCCCCAAGTTTAAATAAGTTGTCTTCTTTTGCAGGGGATGTGATGGCTGTGACCATCGCACCGCGTGCGCGTATTAATTGTACTGCGGCAGAACCGACACCGCCAGACGCACCCGTGACCAAAACATGCTCACCGGCTTTGACATGCGCGCGGGTTAACAGGTTTTCGGCTGTGGAATATGAACAGGGAAATGATGCTAATTCAACATCGCTTAAACCTGAATTGATTGCATAAGCGTGGTTGGCGGCAACACGGGTAAATTGTGCAAACCCGCCGTCACATTCCGAGCCAAAATACCAAGGGGTTTCCAAGGCCCGCCCATCGGCCTGACGGATACAAGGTTCAATAATAACACGCTCACCAATACGGCCCTTATCCACACCTTCACCAACGGCAATGATATGGCCGCAAACATCCGCACCTTGGATGCGCGGGAACTGCAATGCTTCACCTGACCAGCTGGCATCTGCGGCATCGCCATCATCTTTGGAATACCATGCCAGTCGCGTGTTGATATCGGTATTGTTCACACCAGCGGCGGCAACTTTCACCAAGACATCACCCCTAGCGGGTTGCGGCATGGGTAAATTATTTCGAAACGCTAATAGTTCAGGCCCACCGTGCCCTGTTAGAACAACGCCAAACATGGTTTCAGATTGCGTCATATCATATCCTCTATATCATTTGCCACTGGCGTCAGGGCGCATCAGTAAATGGTAATTTTCGTCAGTAAAACGCATGGTAACGCCAGCTTTTGTATCAAACAGTGAGCGGTCAACTGCGGTCAGATTGCCAAGATAAACATGGATGCCGCAGCAAGGCTCGTCACTGATACAGCTGACTGTATGGATTGCACTGGGGCCGATGGAAAATACATCACCGGCCACTAAAACCACCTCACTGCTTTTGCGAATGCCGCCTAATGGATCATTTTCAAACAGGTCATTGCGTTCAGAGCCGCGGTAGACACCAATGGTTGCTGACATCTGGTGGTCATGCGCAGGCACGGTAATGCCGGGTAAAAAACGGCTGTGCCAAATAGATATCGTGTCATCCTCAAACAGGATAACATCATTGTCTTTAAAATCAGGCATGCCGGCGATCACCAGTGCTGGGTCGGCAACCGTATATTCCAGTATGGAACGGACGGCTTTGACCGCATCGCTTTCAACCGCCGCTGCTTTCAAGCGTTTCAGCAAAGTTTCCAGATCAAATGCGGTTTTGTCAGAACGGGGCATAGGTATCTCCTGTGTTGGGGCATCATGGATCAGCATCATGGCTTTGCATATTATGGAAACTCTGTATAATTAATGCAAACTAAACAACTTTAATCAGTGAGTAATATATATTTAATCATGAGGCCCGCACTTGATCTTGATTTAATACGCACGTTCTTAACGGTACTGACCGAAAGCGGTTTTAAGCCTGCGGCGGCATAACTGAATAAAACACCTGCACCAAATTGCTACAGATGCCTACTACGCAAAACTTTGGGTAATTGTGAAATGGCCTGTCTTGATTTCGGCTTTGAAATGATCGATGCAACTTCAGTCGGGCAAGTGGCGGCGGTTATTGTTGAACCGTTGCAAAGTGCCGGGGGCATCATTGTTCCTCCCATGGGCTATCTCAAAAACTGCACGCGAAATGTGATGAGCGCGGCATATTGTTGATATTAGACGAATCGCAAACTGTCCTGGGGCGCACCGGAAAAATGTTCGGCTTTGATTATGAAGAGGTAATGCCCGACATTATCACATTGTCTAAAACCCTTGGCGGTGGCCTGCCGTTGTCCGCTGTTATCACCACTGATAAATTAGCACAAATGGCCAAGGGTAACGGATTTTCGCATTATACATCTTATGCTTCTGACCCTTTTACAGCAACTGCTGAGTTGGCGGTTGTGCAGATGATCCTTGATGAGGGGCTGGTTGAACGTTCCGCTAGAATCGGGCAGCTTTTGAAAGATAAATTATGTGAACTGCAAAAACATCACAATGCCATTGGTGACGTGCGTGGTCACGGCCTGATTTTGGGTGTGAAATTGTGGCCAATCGTGAAACCCGAGAACCGTGCTATGATTTGATCAAAGCCCTGACAAAACGCTGCTTTGAGTTGGTTTTGAACGTCAATCATGTTGGTGGTCCGCATACGGTTTGCGGCTTGCCCCGCCACTGACAATATCTGAAAGCGAAATAAATCAACCGTGGTATTATTGATACGGCGCTGACAGAGCTGGGTTAAAGATTTATATTTTCCCAGCGTTCACGGCATCATTGATTTGACTGTGGGTGCAGGCTTCATATTGAAGCGCGGATGAACTTTTCCACTCTGTTGAAATATGCGTCAACAGTGACCCCACGGCGTTTGTATTTCCAGGGTTTCAAGTACCAATCCTGCAATAAAGGCTTGATCATCGCGGCAAATGCTTCCGGATTATCACATGATATCTGGCCTGCGCGTACCCCTTCTTCTAGACAATCTGCAAGAAGTTTTTCAGTGAAAAGTTCACTTTCAATGGCGTCATTGCGGCCTTCAGTTTTGAAATTTCGAGCTTCCATAAAGGCAAAGAAGAACCATTCCTGCATCACTTCACTTAAATATAAATGTGTGCGAATGATCCAGAACAGCCGCGCTATGGGGTCGTCAGGTTGTTCTTCACGATCCCCGATAGCCACTTTTATTGAAGTGGTGACCTGTTGAATTATCATGCTCAGCAGCCGTTCTTTGCTTTCAATATAGGAATACATCGCGCCCAAAGAGATGCCTGTTTCTGTACTTAAATCGCGTAAATTCATCCCCTGAAAGCCGTTGCGATTGCTGATTTTTAGCGTTGTGGTGAATATTTTTTCGAGATTCGGTAGTGCTGTTTTTGCCTTTTTTACCTTTATCGTATCAGAGTTTTCTTCAAAAACTGTGCGGTATATCTGCGCTGTGTCAGCCTCAAACTGTGTCCTAAACTCTTGAAAATTCACGCGTGTTCACCTGTTTCATATCGCTCTATGAGCGGGATTAGCCCTGTTTGCATGTTTGACCACAACATTCCTAGTGAATAAACCCTTGACGAACAGCTTGCAATATAGAAAAACGAACAAACGTTCGGTTTTATCATAAAAGGAAGATTAATGTCAGATATGTTTGATATTTCAACGCGCCATGTGCTGATAACAGGTGCAAGCAGCGGGCTGGGGCAGCACGCCGCGCGGTTGTTTTCCGATAAAGGTACAAACCTAACCCTTGCCGCCCGCCGTATGGATCGCCTGAATGCGCTGGCAGAGGAATTGCGCACCAAGGGCAGCAAAGTTTGCGTGGTTGAAATGGATGTTTGCAATCAGGATAGTGTCGTCGCCGGTTTCAACACGTCAATCGATGCGTTGGGTGTACCCGATGTTGTGCTGAATAATGCGGGTGTGGCCCATACTGCCTCCGCCCTCAAAACGGAAAGTCCTGATTGGAAGAAGGTCATCGATACCAATCTGAACGGTGTCTGGTTTGTTGCCCGCGAGGCCGCACGGCGCATGACCGATGCCAATACCAAGGGCAGTATTATTAATGTTGCGTCAATTTTGGGAATACGCGTTGCAGGCGGGGTTTCGGCCTATGCCACATCGAAGGCGGCGGTCATTCAGTTGACCAAATCACTGGCACTGGAATGGGCGCGGTTTGGCATTCGGGTAAATGCGCTGGCACCAGGCTATATGGAAACTGAGCTGAACAGCGACTTTTTTGCAAGCGACGCGGGCAAAGAGCTAATCAAGCGGGTGCCGCAACGCCGTCTGGGCGCACTTTCAGAACTTGACGGACCAATGTTGCTCTTGGCCTCGGACGCATCAACTTTCATGACCGGTTCGATCATCACTGTGGATGGCGGACATCTGGTCAGCAGTCTTTAACATACAATCAATGATAGGATACCCCTGTGGATTTCTCACTCTCCCCTGAAATAGACGCATTACGTAAACGCATCCGCTGCTTTGTGGATGAAGAAATTATCCCGATAGAAGCGGATAGAGCCAATTTTGATGACCACGAAAACATTCGTGAAGACGTGCTTGCTATCTTGCGCGATAAAGTGAAATCTGCAGGCATGTGGGCGCCGCAAGTATCACAGGAATTTGGTGGGCTTGGTGTTAACACTGTGGCTATGGCAGCTTGCTATGAAGAAATGAACCGATCGATCTTCGGCCCGGCCTGCTTTAACTGTGCCGCACCTGATGAAGGCAATATGTTCATTCTTAACCGAGTCGGGACGCCTGAACAAAAGGAACGCTGGCTGCGCCCAATTGTTGAAGGGCGTGTGCGTTCTGCCTTTGCTATGACCGAGCCAAAGGGCTGCGGCTCGGACCCATCGCTGACCTATACTACAGCGACAAAAGACGGCGATAACTGGGTGATCAACGGGCGCAAATGGTTCATTACCGGGGCCGAAGGGGCGCAGCATTTTATCCTGATAGCCAAAACTTCGGATGATCCACGTAAAGGTCTGACCGCATTTTTGTTTGATGCTGATGACGCGGGCTGGAATATTGAGCGGCGCATTCCGATCATGGGCCCTGAAGAGCATGGCGGCCATTGCGAGTTAAATTTCGACGGGTTGGTCATCCCTGATGAAAACCGTCTGATGAATATTGGTGACGGGTTAAAAGTGACGCAAATTCGTCTGGGCACCGCACGACTGACCCATTGTATGCGCTGGCTTGGCATGGCCAAACGTGCGATGGAAATTGCACTGCAATACGTTGAAAACCGCGATAGTTTCGGTGCTAAACTAATCGACCACGAAACCATTCAGACTATGCTGGGCGATGCGGCCATGTCAATTCAGGTCGGCCGGTTGCTGACGATGAATGCGGCCTGGAAACTGGATCAGGGTAACTTTGCCCGCAAAGAGGTCTCTATGGCTAAAATACAGGTGGCTGACACATTGCATAAGGTTGTTGATACCGCACTGCAACTAAACGGGGCGCGGGGTTATTCCAAGGATACACCGCTGGAATGGATGTATCGTTATGCGCGCCAAGCCAGGCTGGTTGACGGGGCTTCAGAGGTGCATAAAATGGTGTTATCGCGCAACCTGCTAAATGACCGTACTGACTTCTGGTCTTGGGGAAATGACGCCTGATGTATATCCGGCCCGGAATTGAAAACTATCTGCTTGATTTGGATGAGGTGAACACGGTTGAGATAACCGATTTGCGTTTATTGCCCGGTGGGGCAATACAGCAGAACTGGTTGCTTGATGTTACAGTGAACGGGACATCGTTGGAAACGGTTTTGCGCACAGATGCAGCCTCGTCTTTAGAAGATAGCCTGTCGCGTGCGCAGGAATATGTCATATTCAAGGAAGCCTTCAGTGCAGGTGTGACTGTTCCTGAACCGCTTTGGCTGTCAGTTGACTCGCAATGGATTGGTAAACCGTTTTTCATCATGCGCCGTGTTGCAGGCACTGCGGCTGGTCATAAGATTGTGCGTAACGATGCAATGGGCGGCGGGCGCAAGGTTCTGGCTAACCGTTTGGGGCAGGAACTGGCGCATATTCATTCGATCAAACACGGGCAGGCCGAACTTGATTTTCTGAGAAGGCCCACACCAACCCCGGCTTTGCACCGGGTTGTTGAATACCGCGCAGCATTGGATGCCTCCGACATGCCGCAACCGACGTTGGAATGGGGCTTATATTGGTTGGAACAAAATGCACCAAATGCGGTCAGCGAGTTGGTCTTGTGCCATAATGATTTTCGCACTGGAAACTATATGGTGACGGAACAGTCACTCACGGGTATTCTGGATTGGGAATTTGCCGCATGGGGTGATCCGTTGGTTGATATCGGCTGGTTCTGCGCCAAATGCTGGCGTTTTGGGGCCGTGCAAAACGAAGCTGGCGGCGTCAGTGTTCGCACTGATTTTTATGCTGGTTATGAAGCGGTGTCAGGGGTGCAAGTAGACCGTGACGCGGTTTTGTATTGGGAGGTTATGGCGGCAATGCGTTGGGCAATTATCGCTATGAAACAAGGGGACCGCCATATTTCTGGTCGTGAGCCTTCGTTGGAGTTGGCATTGACACGCCATATCGTACCCGAGTTGGAATATGATATATTGCAGATGACGCAGGAGGCTGGAAATGCGTGATAACCCACAAGCAGACGATTTGTTGCAGATCGCCGAGACGACTTTTCGGCAAGAGATTTTGCCATTGCTGCCTACCGATAAAAAATACACTGCGCTAATGATCGCAAACGCGATGCGTATTGCGGCACGGCAGTTTGGCTGCTCTGAAATTAACACCGCAGTTGAGATTGCCGCCCTGTCAGAATTACTGGGCGGGCCTGCGGTTGATGGCGGCCCGGGTGCGTTATTAAACCTTAATAAACAATTCGCCGCAGCTATTCGTTCTGGCGCGTTCGCATCTGGCAAGGATACCCATGATAAGGCTAGGGAACATCTGTTTACTTCGGTGCAAAATCGATTGGTGGAAGTGAATCCAAAGGTAATAAGCGGGGATCGTAATGATAGGGGATAAGCGCGGTCTACAGAACGAATTGCAAAAGACGCAAGCAAACTATGTGCCCCTAAGCCCGGTTTCATTCCTGACGCGGGCCGCAAAAGTCCATCCTGACCGACTGGCAATATCTTATGGTGAACTACGTATCTCTTATGGGGTGTTTTATGCGCGGGTTCGTGGTTTTGCATCTGCACTGACAAGACTGAATGTCAGTGCTGGTGATACGGTCTCGATTATTGCCCCCAACATTCCAGCACTTTTAGAGGCGCATTATGCAGTGCCTGCAATTGGTGCAGTTTTGTCTGCTATTAATACAAGGCTGGATGCAGCCACTGTTGCGTTTATTCTGGATCATAGCGAAGCCAAAGTTGTTCTTGTTGACGATGAATTCGCCGATCTGGCAATGGATGCTTTACAGCTGTCAAAAGCCAAGCCCCATATCATCCGGATTGCGGATAAAGCGGTTACACCAGCGCCACAAATCAGTGCGCTGGAATATGAAAGTTTTCTGACATCGGGTGATCCGCAGTTTGACCTGCAATTACCAAAAGACGAATGGCAACCTATAACATTGAATTATACATCCGGGACAACGGGGGACCCTAAAGGGGCGGTTTATAGCCATCGTGGCACCTATCTGAATGCTGTTGCCAATACGATCTCTTTCGGGATGACGGCTGATACCGCGTATCTATGGATCCTGCCGATGTTCCACTGCAATGGCTGGTCGCATACGTGGGCTGTAACTTTGGCAGGGGGCACCCATGAGTGCCTGCGTAGGGTCACACCAGGGGCGATATTTGAGCAGATCGCATGCAGGGGGATTACACATACCTGTGCCGCCCCAATTGTAATGAATATGTTGATCCATGCCCCAGAGGATATAAAAAAACGCCCTGCGAAAGTCATAAAAATAGCAACAGGAGGGGCGCCACCACCCAGCACTGTTATTGCTGGTATGGAAGATATGGGGTTTGAAGTTGTGCATCTTTACGGGCTTACCGAAACCTATGGGCCAGCAACGATATGTGAAAAACAAGTCGAATGGGCAGGGTTACCAAAAGAACTGATCGCGCAGCATCTTGCGCGCCAAGGACAAAGTCATTCGTTGATTGAAGATTATCAGGTTGGTGATATCAACAATTCAAAATCGGTAGCGGCAGATGGTAATACTGTCGGTGAAATTCAAATTCGTTCAAATACGATCATGATGGGCTATCATAACAATCCGACGGCAACCAAAACTGCTTTTGAAGGGGGGTGGTTCCATACTGGTGATTTGGCTGTGATGCACCCAGATGCAACATTGGAGATTAAAGATCGTGCCAAAGATGTGATTATTTCAGGTGGCGAAAATATTTCCAGCATCGAAATAGAAGAGGTCTTGACCCGAAACCCGAAAATTCGCGAAGCGGCCGTGGTGGCGAAACCAGATGATAAATGGGGCGAAACCCCTTGTGCCTTTGTTGAACTTGTCGAAGGTGCGGTCTGTGACGGACAAGAGGTAATTGGCTGGTGCCGTGAAAACATGGCTGGCTTCAAGGTGCCCAAAAATGTTGTGTTTGGTGACTTGCCAAAGACCTCAACAGGTAAAATCAAGAAATTTGTTCTGCGTGAACACGCCCGCAACCTTGTCCTGAAAGCTGAAAATAAATAGTATGCAGCAAAATACAATCAAGTTTTGAAAGCAAAGGAATACCCATATGACCGACGTAGTGATTTTGGACGGTGTACGCACCGCAATCGGCAGTTTTGGTGGCGCGTTAAAGGATTTCGCACCAACCGCATTAGGCACGCTTGTGGCCGCGGAAGCGGTTAATCGTGCTGGCATATCGCCCGATGATGTGGATCAAAGCTTTTTTGGTCATGTGATCCACACAGACACAATTGACGCTTATATTTCGCGGGTTATAGCAGTGAATGCAGGCGTGCCGGTTACTTCGCCAGCGCTGACCGTGAACCGTCTTTGCGGCTCGGGTCTGCAAGCGATTGTTTCTGGCACCCAAGCAATCCGTGACGGAGATGCAAGTACTGCACTTTGCGGCGGTGTCGAGGTGATGTCGCGCGCACCACATTCAACACGGGATATGCGCTGGGGCAAACGTCTGGGCAATCCAGAGTTTAACGACATGTTACTGGGCGCACTTTCCGATCCGTTTGGCCATGGCCATATGGGTATTACCGGGGAAAATCTGGCAGAAGAATATGATATATCGCGCGAAGATCAGGATGCGTTTTCTCTTGAAAGCCATCACCGTGCCGAAGCGGCCCAAAAGGCGGGTTACTTTGATAGTCAAATCATGCCTGTTGAGAGCACAAAGCGTGGCAAGATTACGGTTTTCGATACGGATGAGCATATCCGTTATGGCGCCGTTGCCGCTGACTTTAGCAGTTTGCGGCCTGCATTTCGTAAAGATGGCACTGTGACGGCTGGCAATGCCTCGGGTATTAATGATGGCGCGGCAGCGATTGTATTGATGGATGCAGACAAAGCCAAAGAAAAAGGCCTGAAGCCACGGGCTAAGATCACCGGCTACGCCTTTGGCGGGGTTGCACCTGAAATAATGGGGGCGGGGCCGATCCCTGCGGTTAAACGATTGTTAAGTAAAATTGGGCTGTCGGTTGGTGATTTTGATGTCATCGAGTCGAATGAGGCCTTTGCGTCGCAAGCCTGTTCCGTAACAAAAGCGCTGGGTCTTGATCCTGCGAAGGTTAACCCGAATGGCGGGGCGGTGGCCTTGGGGCATCCGGTTGGTGCAACGGGGGCTATTTTGATCGTCAAATTGATGGCCGAGTTGGAACGTACTAACGGACGTTATGGTTTGGCGACGATGTGTATCGGCGGTGGTCAGGGCATCGCAGTTGCCATTGAACGCATCGCTTAGGGTAGGGCCTTATGGCACAAATTTTTCTTGTCAGACATGGGCGGCCCGCGCGGCATGCGGATGGGTTTGACCCTGGCCTTTCTGAACAGGGAATACTGCATTCAAAAACCGTAGCGGCGTTTTTGGAAACAAGAAAAATCTCGGCGATTTACGCCAGTCCGTTAAAACGTGCGCGCCAAAC
>CAXMSA010000035.1:9194-22474 GCA_964195605.1 uncultured Amylibacter sp. | reverse complement strand
ACCGATCAAAACCAAATTGATCAAATTTTTGCGCTTTCCATTGAAAACCAATGCCATTGCGGCCACGCACATATCCACCAGAAACCCCTACATCCGGATCATGAAACGGCTCAACCAGGTTTTCCAGCCAGGTAGGTTCAGGCACAGCATCATCATCGCAAAATGCAACCAAACTACCGCCAGAAGCCTGGATGCCCAAATTGCGCGCAGAAGAGATATTTGCTTTATCAAATGCTATCCATTTTATCTGGGCAGCAAAAGGTTCTTTTAAGTTCGTCACCACGATAATTTCAAAATTTTGATACGTTTGAAATCGCAAAGCGCTAATAAGACGGCGAAGCCCTGCCGGGCGATCCCGGCTGACAATTACCAGGCTTATTTTTGGCTCATATATCATACATTTTGCAGATCAACCCCGGGCGCATAGGCGATAAAAAACGGGTTTTCAAAAATGTTCTTGCCGTATGATAAGGGTTTGTGATCATCAAACCGCACCACCTTACCACCCGCACCTTGTAGAACCGCTTGGCCTGCCGCAGTATCCCATTCCATCGTCCGCCCCAGGCGCGGATAAATATCAGCCTCACCTGTTGCCACCAGACAAAACTTTAAAGATGATCCCGCACTGCGCATATCTGCGACGTTATACTTATTGATATAATCATCCGTCGCCTGATCCCGATGAGATTTAGAGGCCACAACGATCAATTTGCCCTGATCTGGAATATTTACAGAAATGGATTTTCGCACGCCAATAACATCATCCAGAAACGGACCCATCTCTTCAAATGACTTTCCCTGTTGATCAGTAATAAACAACCGTTCTTTTGCGGGCGCGTAAACCACACCCATAACAGGCATGCCATTTTCAACATAAGCGATATTCACGGTGAAATCGCCTCTTCTATGAATAAACTCTTTGGTACCATCCAGCGGATCAACAATTAGAAATGTATCAGCTTGGCTTTTATGGGTATCGCCTTGCTCTTCCGTAACAATCACCGCTTCTGGAAAGGCTTTCGCCAGTCCTTCATAAATAATCTTATCGGCCGCTTCATCTGCAATAGTCACAGGGCTTTCATCTGATTTGGTTTTCACCTCAAAATCATCCAGCGCATAAATTTTCATAATGGCCCGACCTGCCTCTAGCGCCAAACGGCGCATTTCAGTGCATAATAGAGCTTTATCAATTACAGACATTTGCCAACTTTCATATTTGTTTAGCAATTCTTGCTACGTGATCTTATTTGTCTTAATATCTATTTTATAAAAAACGGCAATACAAAGGGACACAACCTTTGAAAGCTAATGAAACGCAGGATTGACTTAAGACATGGCAAATTTCTTCTTTGGTACATTCAGATTTCTTTCATTATTGTACCACACAATCGTAAATAATATTCGGAAATCAGACGGCAACGCCTTACGGGGCTTGGCAAAAGATGTCATGCAGATGATTATCATGGTTGGTATTTTTTATGTCATGATTAACGTTCTGAATTTACGCGGCGCAGTTGTCCGCGGCAATTTTGTCTTGTTTTTGATGTCAGGAATATTCCTTTTCATGACGCACATTAAGGCGGTTGGTGCAACCTCAGGCTCGGGAACAGCAACCAACCCAATGCTTAAGCACGCACCTGTTTCTACATTACTTCTCATTATGGCTGCAGCATTATCATCACTTTATACCCAAATACTTTCAATGGGTGTCTTGTTGCTTATTGCCCATACTTTAATAGAACCCATTGTTTTTTATGATTTTTGGGGGTTCGCATTATGTTTTATCATTGCCTGGTCATCAGGTGTTGCAATTGGCGTATTTTTCTTATCGCTTACGCCTTTTTTTCCAAACCTAATGGGTATCGTTTCAACAATATATCAACGCGCAAACATGATTTTTAGCGGAAAAATGTTTTTAGCAAGCACTATGCCTAGCTATTTATTGTCAATGTTTATGTGGAATCCGTTATTCCATTCAATTGATCAGGCGCGCGGGTATACTTTTGTAAACTATAATGCACATGTAACAAATTTAACTTATCCTATTGTTATAACTATTGTATTTCTTATTATAGGTTTGATGATCGAGCATTGGTCCCGCAAATATGTTTCAGAAAGCTGGGCTCGCCGGCAGTAATCAATCAACAACACGAAGTGTTAAGTTCAGCCTTCCCCCGGATTTCAGCAGTTGCGAACTGCCAAATCTAATGCGGTCAATGCCATGATAGGCAAGGCGGCTTTCCCCGCCCATTACCAACACATCCCCTGAAGACAGCCAAATGGTTTCTGTAGCGTCTCGTTTGTTTTTGCCCCCTATCCTAAAAAGAGCTTCATCCCCCAATGAAATTGATAGAACTGGGTGTATAAAATTGTTCTCATCCTTATCCTGATGCAGCCCCATCTTCGCAGTTTTCGAATAAAAATTTACAAGACAGCACTCTGGCTCTGGGCTTGGCGCACATAAATCATGCCAAATCGCCTGAATAGCTTTGGGAATCTTAGGCCAAATCATCCCATTGGGGTGTTCTTTTATATAACGATAACCATTATTATCAGAGTACCACCCGTATTTACCAGCAGATGTCATCTGCACCGACATTGGCTTACCCCAGGGGGTTAAGGGTGAAAACAATGGGGCTTTTGATACAATCGAACGCACATTATTAAGCAGGTTATTTTGGGCAAACCTATCCAGATAACCCTTATAAATATGGCATCCTTTCAAACATAATCTGTTTTTTTGCACCATTACAAACCCTAAGGTAACTAAAATTTAACTCTTGTTTTTTAACACTCTTATTAGCTTGGTGTATCCCTGAAACAAGATCAGATTAAAAACTTTAAAAACTTGCGTCTCTGGTGTTGATGTTGTGAATTTCGGATCATATATACATCATGTACATAAGAGCCGACTACCGGTTTCTTTTGGGATCGGGTTTGGGTGCCGCAATCGGGCTTGAACTCCACAATCGCCGAGAAAGGAAAACCAAATGGGCAAAGTAATAGGTATTGACCTAGGAACAACAAACTCCTGCGTAGCAATTATGGATGGCGCACAGCCAAAAGTGATTGAGAACTCTGAAGGCGGGCGCACAACCCCTTCAATCGTAGGCTTTACAGATGATGAACGTCTTGTCGGCCAGGCCGCAAAACGCCAAGCTGTAACGAATGCAGAAAACACGCTATTTGCTGTTAAACGTCTGATCGGTCGTCGCAAAGACGACAAGTCATTGGCAAAAGCATTAAAGCATTTACCATATAACGTCATTGACGGTGGCAACGGAGATGCATGGATTGAAGTGCGCGGTGAAAAATACTCACCATCACAAGTTTCAGCTTTCATTCTGCAAAAGATGAAAGAAACCGCTGAAGCGTATCTGGGTGAAGACGTAACAGAAGCCGTTATCACAGTACCCGCTTACTTTAACGACGCCCAGCGCCAAGCCACAAAAGACGCAGGTAAAATTGCCGGTCTTGATATTTTGCGCATCATCAACGAGCCAACAGCTGCGGCCCTTGCATATGGTCTGGATAAAGAAGGCACAAAAACCATCGCGGTCTATGACCTTGGTGGCGGTACTTTCGATGTATCCATTCTGGAAATCGACGACGGCCTATTTGAAGTAAAGTCCACCAACGGCGACACATTGCTGGGCGGTGAAGACTTTGACATCCGTATTGTTGAATATCTTGCAGCCGAGTTCAAAAAAGACACCGGCGTTGATTTGATGAAAGATAAAATGGCACTGCAACGCTTGAAAGAAGCTGCAGAGAAAGCCAAGATTGAATTGTCATCTTCAACACAGACAGAGATCAACCAACCGTTTATTTCTATGGATCCAAAAGGCGGCCAGCCTTTGCACCTTGTGTTGAAACTGACGCGGGCCAAACTGGAAAGCTTGGTTAGCGACCTGATCAAGCGCTCAATGAAACCTTGTGAAGCAGCATTGAAAGATGCCGGCATCTCAAAAGGTGAAGTTGATGAAGTGATTTTGGTTGGCGGTATGACCCGTATGCCACGCGTTATGGAAGAAGTGAGCAAGTTCTTTGGTAAAGAGCCAAACAAAGGCGTGAACCCTGATGAAGTTGTGGCCATGGGTGCCGCTATTCAGGCAGGCGTTTTGCAAGGCGACGTTAAGGATGTTGTTCTGCTGGACGTGACACCACTATCACTGGGCATTGAAACTTTGGGCGGCGTATTCACACGGCTTATTGACCGCAATACGACGATCCCGACCAAGAAATCGCAGATATTCTCGACCGCCGAAGACAGCCAAAATGCCGTGACAATCCGGGTGTTTCAGGGCGCACGTGAAATGGCGATGGATAATAAAGTTCTAGGCCAATTCAACCTGGAAGAAATCCCACCGGCACCGCGCGGGTTGCCACAAATTGAAGTGACCTTTGACATTGATGCGAACGGCATTGTTTCTGTGTCCGCAAAAGACAAAGCCACCAATAAAGAGCAGGTTATTACAATCCAAGCCTCTGGCGGTCTGTCTGATGATGACATTGAAAAAATGGTCCACGAAGCCGAAGAGAACGCCGAAGCGGATAAAGAGCGCAAGGAATTGGTTGAAGCGAAAAACAGCGCGGAAAGCCTGATCCACAGCACTGAAAAGGCCGTTGAAGAGCATGGCGACAAGGTTGATCCTTCTACTGTTGAAGTAATTGAGCTGGCCACCAAAGTTCTACATGAAGCTTTAGAAACCGATGATGCCGGTAAGATCACAGCGCGCAGCCAAGACCTGACGGAAGCGTCAATGAAGCTGGGTGAGGCAATTTACAAAGCCAGCCAAGACGCAGCTGAAGCAGAAGCGCCAGAAGGTTTTGATGAAACTGACGAAGGGCCTCGCGGTGTTGACGAAGATATTGTCGACGCTGACTTTGAAGATCTTGGTAAGGACGGTCGGTAATCCGATCTTTCCTGACTTTTGTATTAAGCTGGCCCCACAAGGGCCAGCTTTTTGCGAAAAGGAGGCATAATGTCTAAACGCGATTATTACGAACAATTGGGTATTTCCAAAGGCGCATCCGCTGCCGAAATTAAAAAAGCTTTTCGCAAAAAAGCAATGGAACTACACCCCGACCGCAACAAAGATGATGATACGGCCGAAGCTAAATTCAAAGATGTGAATGAAGCATATGATGTCTTGAAAGACGCCGATAAAAAAGCCGCGTATGACCGTTATGGCCACGCTGCATTTGAGGGCGGCATGGGTGCGGGCGGCAGACAAGGCGGCTTTAGTGGCCAAGGTGGACCAGAGTTTGGTTCAGCTTTTTCAGATGTGTTTGACGATCTCTTTGGCGATTTTGCGGGCCGCGGTTCACGCGGTGGTGGCATGCGTCCGGCGCGGGGCTCTGATTTACGCTACAATCTATCTGTAACGCTTGAAGACGCGTATTCCGGCAAGCAAGAAACCATCAACGTCAACGCATCTGTAAACTGCGATAGCTGTACTGGCACTGGCGCTGAGGGGGGGTCTGAACCCTCAACTTGCCCCACATGTTCAGGCATGGGCAAAGTGCGCGCGCAGCAAGGGTTTTTCACAGTTGAACGCACATGCCCCACTTGTAACGGGCGCGGCAACATTATTACTAACCCTTGCAAATCATGTTCTGGCTCTGGGCAACAGCAACGTGAGCGTACCTTAAGTGTCAATATCCCGGCGGGCGTTGAAACAGGAACCCGCATACGTTTATCGGGTGAAGGTGAAGCAGGTGTACGCGGTGGCCCAACGGGCGATCTATATATCTTCATCGAAGTTAAAAGCCATACGATTTTCGATCGTGAAGGCCCGAATATTTACTGCAACGTTCCTGTTGCCATGACCAAAGCCACTTTAGGCGGTGAAATAGAAGTGCCGACGATAGATGGTGGCAAAAGTCGTGTAAAAATTCCAGCAGGTTCACAATCCGGCACGCAAATGCGCCTTAAGGGCAAGGGCATGCCAGGTCTGCGGAGCAATGCCAAAGGTGATTTATTTCTGGAAATCAGTGTTGAAACACCGGTTAATCTGTCAGCAAAACAAAAAGACCTGTTAAATGAATTTGAGTCTTTGAGCCAGAACAACAGCCCGGAAAGTCAAAATTTCTTTGGTAAAGTTAAAGGTTTCTGGGAAGGGATGAAGGGCTAGTTATCGGCTCTTCATCCGCTCCGTATCACAAGACGCCATAACCGCCATATTCAAAACATCGTTTGATGACGATGTCATCGAACACAGCTGAATTGGTTTTTCAATACCAGACATGATCGGGCCAATTACAGTAGCACCACCCAATTCCTGCATCATTTTAACAGATATTGATGAAGAGTGTCGTGCCGGCATCACCAGAATATTCGCAGGCCCGGTCAATCGGTTAAACGGGTAATTCTCTTGAATTTTTGTATTCAGGGCCACATCTACAGTCATTTCGCCTTCGTATTCAAAATCAACACCGCGCTGATCTAGAACCTTTGAGGCAAATATCATTTTCTCAGCACGCTCAGACGGCGGGTAACCAAAGTTCGAAAAGCTGACAAAAGCTACGCGTGGCTCTATGCCCATATTGCGTGCAACTTTTGCGGCATGCTCTGCAATATCAGCTAAATCATTTTCATCCGGCCATTCGTTAACCAATGTATCTGCAACCAAGACCACACGGCCCTTTGTAATCAATGCGTTTACACCAACAACCCCATCGCCCGGCGCCACATCATAAACATGGTTTAGCAATCGCATCACATGCGCCGACTTTCTGGTAGCACCCGTCACCATGGCATCCACATGCCCATGTTGCACCATTAAAGCTGCAAAAACATGGCGGTCACGCGATGCAAGTTTGTGAACATCCACCATATCATAACCTTTGCGTTGCAAGCGGTCATACAGGAATTCTTTATACGTTTCTAAATGCTCAGATACGGCCGCATTAACAACTTCAATATCGTCAAATGCATCAGCCATTCCCACTTCTTCAAGCCTTTTTCTGACATCTTCTTTGCGCCCAACAACCACAGCCTGCCCAAGACCCGCACGGCTATATGCAACAGCAGCACGTAATACTTTTGAGTCATGACCTTCAGCAAATAACATTCTGGCCTGAATGCTACGCGCGCGCACAAACATCGCTTGTAATATAGAAGCAACGGGATCAAGTCGCGATTTTAGATCAAACTCGTAAGCGTCCATATCAATAATGGGGCGTCGTGCAACGCCTGAATCCATGCCTGCCCTTGCAACAGCAGGCGGAATAATATGGATCAAACGCGGATCAAACGGCGTGGGAATGATATATTCTGGGCCAAACGATAACTTTTTACCGTAAGCCAAAGCAACCTCATCCGGCACATCCTCTTCCGCTAAATCGGCTAAAGCATGCGCACAGGCAATTTTCATTTCTTCGTTGATAGAGCGCGCATTAATATCCAGCGCACCGCGGAAAAGATACGGGAAACAAAGCACATTATTTACCTGATTGGGGTAATCTGAACGGCCTGTGGCAACAATAGCATCGGGACGCACAGCATGGGCTTCTTCCGGAGTGATTTCCGGATCAGGGTTTGCCATTGCAAAGATCACCGGGTTTGGCGCCATACCTTTAACCATCTCTGGCGTTACCGCACCTTTGGCAGATACTCCCAGAAACACATCCGCACCATCCATCGCTTCTATTAGTGTGCGTTTATCAGTAACAATCGCATGGGCAGATTTCCATTGGTTCATACCCTCTTTACGGCCCTGATAAATCACGCCTTTTGTGTCACAGATAATACAATTATCATGCCTTGCGCCCATTGCCTTGATCAATTCGATACAAGCAATACCCGCAGCACCAGCACCATTTAACACAACCTTTACATCTTCAATTTTCTTATCACTGATTTTCAGTGCATTCAGCAGCCCCGCCGCACAAATCACTGCTGTGCCATGTTGGTCGTCATGAAAAACAGGGATATCCATCAATTCACGTAATTGTTGTTCAATAATGAAGCACTCAGGTGCTTTAATGTCTTCCAGATTGATGCCGCCAAAGCTTGGCCCCATCAATTTCACCGCATTGATAAATTCGTCGGCATCTTCTGTGTCCAGCTCGATATCAATAGAATTCACATCCGCAAACCGTTTAAACAGAACCGATTTACCTTCCATCACGGGCTTTGAGGCCAGTGCACCAAGATTGCCCATGCCCAAAATGGCCGTACCATTTGTGATAACCGCGACCATATTACCCTTAGAGGTATAATCATAAGCTGTTTCAGGGTTTTCAGAGATGGCGATTACAGGTGCTGCAACACCAGGGGAATAAGCTAACGAAAGGTCGCGTTGTGTTGCCATAGCAGTCGATGGGATAATCTCAATTTTACCCGGCTTTGGCTCCATATGATAGATTAAGGCTTCTTCGTCTGTAACTTTTTGCTTATTTGACATCGTCTATCCCATTTAGTTTAACGTTAAACTACTTTTCATTCGATCAGTTTTACGGGTTTTTTGAGTAAGTTACAAGAAACTTTCCTGTTTGCCCTTTCCCATTGAATACACCTTGAGTAATCTGGGCTAAGCAAAACCTCGGGGGAAAGCAGTGTCCGCACCAATTAGTGCCGTAACGCCAATGATGGCCCAGTTTCTGGAGATAAAAAGAGATTATCCAGACGCATTGCTATTCTACCGCATGGGCGACTTTTATGAGATGTTTTTTGACGATGCCGTTCAAGCGTCACAAGCACTGGATATTGCACTGACGAAGCGCGGCAAGCATCTGGGCGAAGACATTCCTATGTGCGGCGTCCCACATCATGCCGCGGAAGGGTATTTCCTGGCACTGATACGCAAAGGCTTTCGTGTAGCAGTATGCGAACAATTGGAAAATCCGGCAGCGGCCAAAAAGCGCGGGTCAAAATCAGTGGTCAAACGCGGCGTTGTGCGCTTGGTCACACCCGGCACTTTGACAGAAGACAGTCTGTTAAATGCACGGCAACACAATTACCTTTGCAGCTTCGCCAATATCCGCAATGAGTGCGCCCTTGCTTGGGTTGATGTGTCTACGGGTGATTTTTACGTACAAACCTGTAATGCTGCCAAACTTGGGCCTTTGCTAGCGCGGCTTACGCCCAAAGAGGTGTTAATATCAGAATCATCTGACACAGGCCTACAAGACCAAATAGAAGAGTTTGGTTGTGCGGCTACAAGTCTTGCGCGCTCCAGTTTTAACAGCGATCAAGCAGTGAAACGGCTTGGTAGTCTGTTCAATGTTAAAACCCTTGATGGCTTTGGCAATTTCACCCGTCCCGAACTATCCTGTCTGGGTGCAATCGTTGATTATCTGGACATCACGCAAAAAGGAAAACTGCCACTGTTGCGCCCACCTGTGCGTGAACAAAGCGATGCGGGCGTTCACATTGATGCGGCAACGCGGCGTAATCTAGAATTGACGCAATCTTTATCAGGCGAAAAATCAGGCGCATTACTACACGCGATTGATCGTACCGTAACAGGCGCTGGCGCAAGGTTGCTGGCATTCAGGTTAACCAACCCATCAACTGACATCACTTTGATCGGTAACAGGCTTGATGCTGTAACTTATTTTGAGGAATATTCAGATAAAAAAGATACCGCGCGCAGTTTGTTGAAGCAAGTTCCAGACATCAATCGGGCCTTGTCACGCCTGTCACTAGAACGCGGCGGGCCAAGGGATTTTCTTGCAATAAAGAACGGACTTATTCAGGCTAACGAATTCTTAAAAAACTTCAAATCAGAGAACTTACCATTCGATTTACAGCAAATATTCAAATCCCTTCAGACCGATAAAAAGATTGTTGATCTGCTAAATACCGCCATTCATGACGAGCCGCCTTTGCTGATACGTGACGGTGGTTTTGTAAAGGCTGGGTATAACGCTGAGCTGGATGAATTACGCAATTTGCGCGATGATGGGCGCAAAGTTATTCTTGGGTTGCAAGAAAATTACAGCCAGATAACGGGCATTGCCGCCCTGAAAATCAAACATAATAATGTACTTGGTTATTTCATCGAAACACCAGCAACCCATGCACAAAAAATGCTAAACGACGCTTTTTCAGATTTGTTTATTCACCGCCAAACCACGGCCAATGCGGTACGCTTTACCACTGTTGATCTGTCAAAACTTGAAACCAAAATCCTGAACGCGGCAGGCCGAATTCTGGAAATTGAAAAGCTGATATTTGCTGACGTAAACCAGTTTATTATCAACAACGCAGCAGAGATTAGCGCCTGTGCAAAATCATTGGCTGAAATTGATGTTTATTCCGCCTTTGCTGATCTTGCGGCTTCAGAAAGCTGGATCAGGCCAGTTCTAACAAATGGGTTAGAATTTGAAATCCAAGGCGGCCGGCACCCTGTTGTGGAAATGGCCTTACGCAAACAAGCCTCGGGTCATTTTGTAGCAAATGACTGCAACCTGTCAGCTGGCGAAAATAACAGCAAACCTGTTTGGTTGCTAACCGGCCCGAATATGGCTGGTAAATCCACTTTTTTGCGTCAAAATGCACTGATTGCCATCCTTGCGCAAATAGGCAGTTACGTGCCTGCGGCATCTGCTAAAATCGGCATCGTTTCACAAATTTTCTCTCGCGTTGGTGCATCAGATGATCTAGCCCGCGGGCACTCTACCTTTATGGTTGAGATGGTTGAAACTGCAGCCATCCTTAATCAGGCGGGTGAGCGCGCATTGGTAATTTTAGATGAAATCGGGCGTGGCACTGCAACCTTTGACGGCCTGTCTATTGCATGGGCCACGCTGGAGCATTTGCACGATGTCAACAAAAGCCGCTGCCTGTTTGCAACCCATTACCATGAATTAACCGGCCTTTCGACAAAACTAAAAGGCCTTGCAAACGTAACCGTTGCAGTGCGCGAATGGGAAGGTGACATTATATTCCTGCACGAAGTGCGCCAAGGTTCAGCAGACAGATCATACGGCGTACAGGTCGCCAAACTTGCAGGCCTACCGCCAGCAGTTGTTGAGCGCGCAAAAACGGTTTTAGAAAAACTGGAAGCCAGCGATCAAAACAAGGCGGCATCCAATGCTCTTTTTGATGAGCTACCTTTGTTTTCAGCAACACCGGTCGCATCCATTGCCATGAACAAACCAAGTGCCGCTGATGAATTTCTTGCAGATATTACACCCGACGACCTTAGCCCACGAGAAGCCTTGGATATTTTATACAAACTGAAAAAACTGGAATAGCCTAAAGCCCTGGGCCTTTTTCACCGGGCAACAGATCTTGGCCGAAACATAAGACATTCCCATCCAAATCTTCGATTTCCATATCACGGCAGCCATAGGGCTGATCTGTCATCTCACGGTGAACCCTCACATCTTTGCTCGCCGCATGTGTCGCAAAAGTCTCTATGTCGGCAACATAAAAATAAGCCGCCCATTGCCCATCGTTACCGCCGATTTTACCGCGTTGTAACCCAACTGTAATATTATCCATGATTACAATGGCAAAACGCGGTTTACCGGCGTCATCTTTCCAGAATCCAGCTAGCTAAAACCCCAGCTGTTTCGTAAAAAATGCAGCAGAACCTTCCACATCTTTAACCGATAAAACCGGCATGGAACGGTGTCCTTGGATGATGGTTTTTCCTTTTGATTAGCCCCCGGAAGAGACCCCAACCTGTGCTGCGCGCAACAGACGGTCCCCGATCATAAAACCCTGACTTAGCACCTGAATAATATGCCCTGCCTTGGTACCAGGCATGGGTGCTTCAAACATTGCTTCATGAATTTTCGGATCAAACTTATCGCCTGCTAAAGGCATCACAACTTCGATTTTATGGTTTCTGAAAACCGACAGCAGTTCACGTTTTGTCAGTTCAATACCATCTATCAACGCCTTTGATGCTTCTCGTTGACCATCATCAACGGCACCCAAAGCGCGCGACATATTATCGTAAACCGACAGCATATCCTTTGCCAAACGGGACCCGCCATAAATCTCTGCATCACGGCGGTTGCGTTCACCGCGTTTACGCTGATTTTCAGCTTCAGCCAAAGCCCGCATCAGACGGTCTTTTAACTGTTCATTTTCCTGGCGCAGCTCTTCAGCTTCCGACAGTTCAACCGCCTCTTCACTCATGTCAATTTCTTCGAAATCCGCGACATTATTAAAGTTCGGTTCAATTTCTACTTCTTGCTTTTCATCAGCCATGTTCCTGCCTTCGTATCCTTATCTTGATAACATGCGCCCTATCAGTTGCGCGGTATAATCTACAATCGGAACAATCCGACCATAATTCAGGCGCGTTGGGCCAATTACACCCACAGCACCAATAACTTTCCGTTCAGCGTTCATATAAGGAGAAACCACCAAAGAGCTACCCGAAAGTGAAAAAAGTTTGTTTTCTGAGCCAATAAAAATTTTCACCCCCTCACCTTCTTCCGAAAGCGATAGAAATTCAGCGATTTCCTTTTTTTGCTCAAGATCATCAAACAGCTCTTTGATACGATCCAGATCCTGCTGCGTGTCCGCGTCATTGATCAAATTAGAACGCCCACGCACAATCAGGCGCGCATCTGTGCCTGTTTCTTTAGACCAGCTGGCAACGCCTTCTTTAATTAGGTTTTGCGCAAGCTTATCCAATTCCATCCGATGCTTTTCAATTTCATGAAATAGAACTTTACGTAAATCGCTTAACGTATGGCCCTCCACAACAGAATTCACAAAATTCGCAGCTTCGCGCATGGAAGAAGGCGTTTGGCCTGGCGATGGGGTGAACATACGGTTTTCAACCTGACCATCCACCATGACCAAAATAACCAAGGCACGTTCGGCAGACAGTGAAACAAATTCGATATGTTTTATCGGTATTTCTGATTTTGGCGCCAAAACAACGCTTGCCCCATGCGTTAGCCCAGACAACAGTGAACCTGCCTGATCTAATACAGTGCTAATTTCGCTTTCTTCGTGGGATAGTGATTTTTCAATATGCTTGCGTTCTTCGCTAGACAGATTCCCGATTTCCAGCAAACCATCCACGAATAGACGCAAGCCTCGTTGCGTAGGGATACGGCCAGCCGAAATGTGCGGGCTATCCAACAATCCAAGATGTTCTAAATCCTGCATAACATTGCGAATGGTCGCAGCAGATACCTGTTCGGTTAATGACCTTGTTAATGTGCGTGACCCCATCGGTTCACCCGTTTCCAGATACGATTCCACCAAAAGCCGAAAAACCTCTCGGCTACGGCTGTTTAAATCGTTAATTGGACTTGTGGGTAGATCGGCCAAAGGTTCATCCAAACTAGAAAGCTTG
>CAXMSA010000035.1:0-9184 GCA_964195605.1 uncultured Amylibacter sp. | reverse complement strand
GGATTGTTTGGCTTGAGGTCAATCGGCCTTTGCACCTTTTGTTGCAAACAGGTATCACCCCATTAAAACAAAGGAACCACCCATGCGCCCATCAAACCGAGCAACTGACGAAATGCGCAGCATTTCCGTTGAAACCAATTTCACTAAACATGCAGAAGGCTCTTGTCTGATCAAATGTGGTGAAACCCATGTTTTGTGCACCGCATCCGTGGAAGAGCGCGTACCGCCTTTCATGCGCAACAGTGGTTTGGGCTGGGTTACAGCAGAATACGGTATGTTGCCACGCGCAACAGGCAGCCGTAATCGCCGCGAAGCTACTGCCGGCAAACAGTCTGGTAGAACACAGGAAATTCAACGCCTTATTGGGCGTTCTTTGCGGGCAGGCATTGATCGTGTTGCTTTGGGTGAACGGCAGATCACAATTGATTGTGATGTGCTGCAAGCAGATGGCGGCACCCGCTGCGCCTCTGTTACCGGCGGCTGGATTGCGCTGCGCTTAGCAGTAAATGGATTACTTAAAGCAGGTTTAATTAAAAATGATCCGATTATCGGCCATGTTGCTGCAATCAGTTGCGGTATTTATGGCGGTCAGCCAGTTCTTGATCTGGATTACGCCGAAGATAGCGAAGCTGGAACAGATGCAAATTTCGTTATGACCGATACAGGCGGCATAATTGAAGTTCAAGGTTCCGCAGAGGGGGCGACATTTTCACGCGACGAGTTTAATGCACTAATGGATCTCGCAGAAAAAGGTGCGTCCGAACTTGTCACCGCTCAAAAAGCTGCAACAGCATAAAAATGCGCAAGCTTACTGAAAATACACTGGTCCTAGCCTCTCACAACAAAGGGAAGCTGGTTGAGATTGCCGCGTTATTAAAGCCGTTTGGTAAATCAGTGGTTTCAGCAGGTGATCTGGGGTTTGAAGAACCAGAAGAAACTGAAGACAACTTTGAAGGTAATGCACGTATTAAAGCCCATTTTGCAGCTAAATCATCCGGGTTTCCCGCCCTGTCAGACGACAGCGGGCTTCAGGTACAAGGTTTAGACAACGCCCCTGGTGTTTATTCTGCCGATTGGGCAGAAACACCAAGCGGACGGGACTTTGATATGGCAATGACCAAGGTTTGGGATGGCTTGCAAAAAGCCCTTTCGCCCAAACCCCATAAAGCCCGTTTTATTTGTGTCTTGTGCATTGCATGGCCCGATGGCCATGACGAGGTTTTTCGCGGAACCGTAAAAGGTAATATTGTGTGGCCCATGCGAGGATCAAATGGCTTTGGTTATGACCCCATTTTTCAACCCGATGGGTGCGCCCAAACATTTGGTGAAATAGATCCAAAACAAAAACACCGGATAAGCCATCGCGCTGATGCATTCGCCCAACTTACATCCAGGTGCTTAGGTGATTGAAGATTGGCAAAATGGCGGTTTTGGTATTTATATCCACTGGCCGTTTTGTCTGTCAAAATGCCCTTACTGCGATTTTAATTCCCACGTGCGCCAAAACGTAGATCATACCATTTGGAAAGACGCCCTGTTATCTGAATTACGTCACGCCGCAACACTTACCCCAAACAGATCGGTTCAATCTATCTTCTTTGGCGGCGGCACCCCCAGCCTAATGGCACCTGAAACCATTGAGGCCATTATCAATGAAATAGCCCGGCATTGGCACATCGGAAACGATATTGAAATAACGCTAGAGGCCAACCCGACATCCGTAGAGGCAGGAAAGTTTGCCGATTTCAAAACAGCAGGTATAAACCGCGTTTCAATGGGTATTCAGGCCCTTAATGATGTTGATTTAAAACGCCTTGGTCGGCTTCATACTGCCGCAGAAGCCATACAAGCATTTGATATTGCTAAGAATAATTTTAAACAGGTTAGCTTTGATCTTATTTATGCCCGCCAGGATCAATCACTGTCATCCTGGCAATCCGAATTGACACTGGCCCTCAATTTAACAATAGATCACTTATCCTTATACCAGTTAACCATCGAAAACGGCACCCGTTTTGGTGAGCTTTACGACCGCGGAAAACTAAACGGATTACCTGATGATGACTTGGCTGCGGATATGTATCTTGCAACAAATGAACTATGTGCAAAAGCAGGCCTAGAAGCTTATGAGGTTTCAAATTATGCCCACAAAGCAGCCCGCTCAAAACATAATTTAATTTATTGGCGATACGGAGACTACATTGGCATTGGCCCAGGGGCGCACGGGCGCATTACGGTGAACGGCAAAAAGCAAGCAACCCAATCCCCTGCCCGACCTGAAGATTGGCTTGATGAAGTTCAATCTACGGGATTTGCCTTTAAAACCATTGAAACTATTTCTACTGAGGATCAGGGTGAAGAGTATCTTATGATGTCACTTCGATTAGCAGAAGGCACAGATCTTGATCGCTTCAATGCCCTTACCGGGCGCACGATAAGTGCTGAAAAAATTCACCGCTTAGAAAGCCACGGCCTGTTAAGCTGTACTGACAACATATTAATGGCAAGCCCATCTGGGCGTATGGTTTTAAACGCTCTTCTAAAAGAATTGCTTATTTAATGCGTATCATTTGGTTCATATCAGGATGGCTTTGCGTTACGCTTGGCGCGTTTGGCACCTTGTTACCTCTGCTACCCACTGTACCGTTTTTATTGCTTGCAGCCGTTTGTTTTGCAAAATCATCTGATGCAGCACATCAATGGTTAATTGAACATAAGCTGTTCGGCCCGCCAATTCTAGATTGGCGTCAAAGCGGGACCATTCGCAGATCTGCAAAAGTCATGGCAACCGTGTGTATCATTGCAGCCTTTGGTCTTTCATTGTTTCTGGGTATTGTTTGGTGGGCGCTTACACTTCAAGCCATTGTATTAATTTGCGTATCCGTTTTTATTTGGAGTCGCCCAGAGGTCTAGACGATAATAGCTGGCATAGCGCATCTAGCTGTTCCAGCGTTTTATACGAAATCGTAATAGCCCCATCGTTGCCGCCCTCTTTGTGATCGATAGAAACCTTCATAGCTAAGTTTGCCGCTAAATCATTTTCCAAAACAACTGTATCAGCATCTTTTTCATCCGCTATTTTACGGCTTGCACCGCCTTTACGTGACTTAGCCTCACCTTGCTTGGCTAGTCTTTCTGTCTGTCGAACAGATAACCCCTTTGCAACCACTATTGCAGCAAGCATCGAAGGGTTTTCTGCCGTAACAAGGGCCCGCGCGTGGCCAGAAGACAGCTCACCTGCGCGCAACAAATTCAAGACATCGTCCGGTAAATGCAAAAGACGTAATATATTAGCAATATGACTTCTGCTTTTCCCGATTACTTTCGCAAGCCTTTCTTGCGTGTGTCCAAAACTTTCCATTAATTGTTTAAAACCAAGGGCTTCCTCTACAGCATTCAGATCAGAACGCTGCACATTTTCAATAATAGCAACCTCCAGCATCTCTGTGTCGTCCATCTCGCGTAAAATTACTGGAACTTCGTGCAGTTGCGCAAGCTGAGCAGCACGCCAGCGACGTTCTCCAGCAACGATTTGATACATTCCTGCTTGTTTTGGATCTGTTCGTACAATTATAGGTTGTATAATGCCTTTTTCAGCAATGGATGCAGCCAAATCATCAAGATCTTCTTTGTGGAAATCCTGGCGTGGCTGATCAGGGTTTGCGAAAATTTTCTCTATGGGTAAATTAACACCAGACCGTAAAGCATTCATAGAATCTTCGTTTTTGTCTGCGGAAACATCACCTGTATCAATACCCGCCATCAAAGCGGATAAACCGCGCCCAAGACCTCTTTTTTCTGGCTTATTACTCATTTTCTTTTAATTCCAAAGGCTTAGTTGATTTTTTATTTTGTTCACGTCGAATAAATTCTGCCGCTAACCGGCGGTATGCAGTGCTACCACTGCTATTCTTATCATACAAAATTCCTGGCAAACCGAAAGAGGGTGCTTCACTTAAACGAACATTTCGTGGCACCACTGTATCATAAACCAATGCACCCAGATTGCTTCGCGCATCACTTTCAACCTGACTGGAAAGATTATTGCGCTTATCGTGCATTGTCAAAACTATTCCCTCAAACACAAGTGCGGGATTTATGCTATCACGCACCTCACGAACCGTCAGCATTAATTGCGAAAGCCCTTCTAATGCGAAAAACTCACACTGGAGCGGAACCAAAACAGAGTCGCTGGCAGCTAAAGCATTCAATGTTAGTAGGTTAAGCGATGGCGGGCAGTCAATAATAACGTAATCTATACCGTCATCGGCAAGTTTAGATTCTGCAATCGACCGTTTTAACCGAAGAATACGACCACTATCATTAACCAGTTCCACATCTGCTGAACTAAGATCCGTTGTAGAAGGTGCAAGAAGTAAGTTTTCAATGCCCGTATCCATCAAACAGCTATAAAATGCCGCGCCGTCTACAAGAACATCATACATTGTTATTTTACGCATACCGGGATCTATACCCAGACCCGTAGACGCATTCCCCTGAGGGTCGAAGTCAACAATAATGGTTTTTTTACCTGACAAAGCTAAAGCTGCGCTTAAATTAATCGCTGTTGTGGTTTTACCCACTCCACCCTTTTGATTTGCAACAGAAATAATCTTTAATTTATTTTTCGTCTCAGGCACGCTCTATATTCCAAACTTTAAGTATTACACCAAGGCTATCAGACATGCTTTTTGTTGTCTCAGACCTAAACAGCCACGAATCTCGCGCGCTTTCTAACTCATTAGCACAAGCCTGACCCTTCAAAAACAAGCAATAGGCCTTCTGTGACAAAAATCTTTCTGAATAGTCAAAAAGCAGATCAACCGAAGCCAACGCACGTGCCGAAACAACATCTGCTTCAATTTCAGTCGCTTTTTCTATACGACAGGTATGAATTTCCGTATTTAAAGATGTTTCACGTGAAACATTTCTAAGGAACGCGCATTTTCGCGCATCACTTTCGATTATGTGAAAAACCGCATCAGGTGCTTCTGTTTTTGCGATAATTGCCAATACAAGCGCGGGAAATCCACCGCCGGAACCCAAATCAACCCATATTTTTAGGCCTGAGGGTCGAAATTGCCACATCTGGGCAGAATCAAGGATGTGCCGTGACCAAACACTTTCAAGCGTAGACTTTCCTACAAGATTTATTGTTTTATTCCACTTTTTCAAAAGCGTAACAAATGTTTCCAGATCTTTCATTGTTTCACGTGAAACATTTAAATCCTCTTAAAGAATGCTCTTTGCTTGATTTTCTAACATTATGCCCGTTTCACAGATTGAAAAACCCGTATTTTTCCAAGGAGAAGCGTTAAGGCAGAGGGCGTCATGCCTTCAATACGGCCTGCTTGGCCTAGATTTACCGGCTGCGCTTGTGTAAGTTTATATTGTAGCTCATTTGAAAGCCCCGGTATACCAATATATGAAAACTCGGGGGGTATAGATAAGCCCTCATCACGGCGCATAGCCTCTACATCTGACCTTTGCCGCTCAATAAACTTTGCATAAAGCGCATCCCGTTCTACTTGTTGGGAAATATCATCATCTAACTCTTTTATTTCAGGCCAGATGTTGTTTAGTTTTTGCAAATTTATATCTTTAAATGCCAAAAGATCCATCACGTTACGCCGCACACCATCCTGTTTGATTTTAATGCCGTATGATTTTGCTTCATTTGGCGTTACGCTTTTATTTGAAAGCATTGTTTTAGCTTTTTCCAACCGTTCCATTTTATCATTAAAGACCGATTTCCGGATGTCTTTAACCAAGCCAACAGAAATACCCTTTGGGGTAAGCCTTTGATCCGCGTTATCTGCCCGCAGAGACAGGCGGTATTCGGCGCGGGATGTAAACATGCGGTATGGCTCAGACACACCACGGGTTGTAAGGTCATCAACCATCACACCTATATATGCCTCTGCACGATCAAAATAAACCGGATCTTTGCCAAGAGCTGCGCACGCAGCATTTAATCCGGCAACCAAACCTTGTGCCGCTGCTTCTTCATAACCTGTAGTGCCATTTATTTGGCCTGCAAGGTATAAGCCCCTAATATTTTTCAATTCCAACGTGAGCTTTAGCGCCCTTGGGTCGATATAATCATACTCTATCGCATACCCGGGTTGCAGAATTTTTACATTCTCAAGGCCAACGATAGAAGATACATAGGCTTCTTGCACATCCACTGGCAGAGATGTTGATATGCCGTTTGGATATATCGTATGATCATTTAAACCTTCGGGTTCTAAAAAAATCTGATGTGACGATTTATCAGCAAAACGCACAACCTTATCTTCGATTGATGGGCAATAGCGTGGGCCGACACCATCTATATGGCCACCGTACATGGCTGACTTCGATAGGTTTTTTTCTATTATTTCATGGGTTTTTTCATTGGTATGGGTAATTCCACATGAAACCTGCCGCACAAACGGAGCCTTGTGCAGAAACGAAAACAGCGTAGGGCTTTCATCCGCTGGCTGACAATCCAGTCCCTTCCAGTTAATCGTTCTACCATCCAGGCGTGGCGGTGTTCCTGTTTTTAATCGCGCCATCGGCAGATTAAAATTATCAAGACGCTC
This sequence comes from uncultured Amylibacter sp., assembly GCA_964195605.1. Classification (GTDB taxonomy): domain Bacteria; phylum Pseudomonadota; class Alphaproteobacteria; order Rhodobacterales; family Rhodobacteraceae; genus Amylibacter. Next base: position 2,600 of record CAXMSA010000035.1, on the reverse strand, counting down.
AGCCAGTGGGATAGCGGCATTATCACCCATGCGCCCACCAGAGCGTGATTTATCGCCGATATGAATAATGCCGCGTAAAAATGTGCCGGTGGTAAGAATAACCGTACGCGCAGTGATCTCTGACCCATCAGCCAAAATAACACCGGTAACAGCTTCACCAGATTGCAATAAATCAGCAACCTCGGCCTCGATTACATCCAAGTTTTCTTTGCCGTGAAACTCTTCTTGCATCGCCGCCCGATACAAAGCTCGGTCCGCTTGGGTTCTGGGGCCCTGAACCGCTGGCCCTTTTCGTCTGTTTAGCAAGCGAAACTGTATTCCCGCCTTATCAGCCACACGCCCCATCACGCCATCAAGCGCATCAATCTCGCGTACAAGATGACCTTTGCCCAAACCACCAATAGCAGGGTTGCAAGACATCTCGCCAATTTTTGAAAAGTTATGGGTGATCAGGGCGACGCGCGCGCCCACACGCCAAGCTGCTTGCGCAGCTTCAGAGCCCGCATGGCCGCCCCCGATAACAATGACATCAAAATGTTTCACGTGAAACAGCCCACCTTTTTGCAACTTATTTTCCAAGACAAAAACTGGAAAAAATCTCATCAAGAATATGTTCTACATCAACCCGTCCAATAAGGGAATTCAAAGCGCTTATACCTAGGTGTATTTCCTCTGCAGCAAGTTCAGATAGATCGTAACTATCTGATATTATTGATTTTCCTGTTATAATGTGTTGGATAGAACTGTTTAAAGCAACCCGATGTCTTTCCCTTGAAGCAACCATAGCACCCGACGATTTTCGTTCAAGCACGGCAGAAATAGCCAAAACTAATTCATCGATTCCCTCACCCGTTATAGACGATATGTTCAAGCCTTTGCCGGATTTTCTTAGATCAGCTTTTGACTTGACCAAGATATCATCACTTGATGGATGCAAACCAAAGACTAGTGTGCCTTCTGTATCATTTATAAAAACCCGAATATCTGCCCGCTTCGCCCGCATAATCGCACGTTCAACACCAATGCTTTCAACCACATCATCGGTTTCACGCAAACCTGCAGTGTCCAGCAATGTAACAGGCAGACCAGCGATATCCATACGCACCTCGATTATATCACGGGTTGTGCCCGCAATTTCAGATGTAATTGCCGCGTCACGGCCTGCAAGCGTATTTAACAAAGTGGACTTACCCGCGTTCGGTGGACCAATAATGGCAACTTCAAATCCTTCACGAATACGCTCAGCTGCAAAACTACCATCAACCTGTTGCTGAAGATCACCCAAAACGCCATTTAAAAGCTCTGTAACCTCTGGTGTCACGTCTTGGGGTATATCTTCATCCGCAAAGTCGATAGTCGCCTCTATAAGCGCGACAGCGCGTATCAGGTCGCGACGCCAATCTTCAACTTTATTTGACAACGCGCCTTGCATCACAAGCAATGCCTGCTTTTGCTGGGCTTCTGTCTCGGCTTCAATCAAATCCCCTAAGCCCTCAACCTGGGCCAGATCAAGGCGCCCGTTCATCAGGGCCCGTCTTGTGAATTCTCCAGCCTCAGCAAGTCGGCAGTTTTGAAAGCCAGACAGGGTGGATAAAATCGAAGAAACAACCGCAATACTACCATGGCATTGTAATTCAATCACATCTTCGCCAGTGAAGCTTGCGGGGCCAAGAAACCCCAATATCAAAGCTTCATCAATTATTTCACCCTTGGCATTTTTAAGCTTTCGCAAAACAGGGCTGCGGGCAGGAATTTCAGAAGCTGAAATCTTAGAAGCCGCGCCAAAAGCTGCAGCGCCTGAGATCCGAATAACGGAAACACCTGCGCGGCCTTTAGAAGATGCCAGTGCGAATATAGTTTCAGACATATTATAACCCTTTGTTTATAAAGGATTTAAGTATTCATTGAGTCGAAAAACTCTGAATTTGATTTTGTTTGTTTCAACTTACCTAGCAAGAATTCTACTGCATCAATACTTCCCATAGGATTCAAAATACGCCGCAGAACGAATGTTTTTGCCAAATCGACAGGATCAGTTAGTAGCTCTTCTTTGCGGGTACCTGATTTCATAATGTCGATTGCCGGGTACACACGCTTGTCTGCAATCTTACGATCCAGAACAATTTCAGAGTTACCTGTGCCTTTGAACTCTTCAAAGATAACTTCGTCCATACGTGAGCCGGTATCAATTAGGGCAGTCGCAATAATTGTCAGCGACCCACCTTCTTCGATATTTCGTGCCGCACCAAAGAAACGTTTCGGGCGTTGTAAGGCGTTCGCATCGACACCACCTGTCAAAACTTTACCAGAGGATGGTACCACAGTATTAAAGGCGCGGCCAAGTCGGGTGATGCTGTCTAACAAAATAACAACATCGCGTTTATTCTCTACCAGCCGTTTAGCCTTTTCTATCACCATCTCAGCAACGGCCACGTGACGTGTCGCAGGTTCATCAAAGGTAGAAGATACAACCTCACCCTTTACTGAGCGTTTCATGTCCGTAACCTCTTCAGGGCGCTCATCAATCAGAAGTACAATCAGATAGCATTCCGGGTGATTTCTTTCGATGGAATGCGCAATATTTTGCAGAATAACAGTTT
>CAXMSA010000034.1:0-22647 GCA_964195605.1 uncultured Amylibacter sp. | reverse complement strand
CGGATGAACAAAACATCCGGCAAGTTATCATGTTCCCGATGAACCAACGCGCTGAAGATTTGATGTTGGGCGGGCCATCTGAGCCGACCAATGAACAGCTACGCGAGTTGGGCTTGCGGGTCATTCCGCAGGAAGATTAATCGGCATAGGGTGCGTGCTGATCACGCACCTTACATTTTTCAAATCTAATTCTTGATAAACTTCGCCCCCGAAGTCCGCTTGCCTTGCCCTACAGTGAGTAGACGAATGTTGGGTTTTCTTGCGGGGGTGGCAGGTGCGATGCTGAGGTTTTGTTTCAACTGTCTGACGATGTGGGGCAATTCCATACCAAAAGACAGCACTTCCCCATCGGATTTTCCGCCGCTGGAGATCAACGATAATATCCGGGTAAAACCGCCCTTTTTAGCAAATACAGGTGCGCCTGAAGAGCCGAAAGTAACATTGCAGTTAAACGCCATCATCCCGTTATCACGGGCTAACATTGTGCATTTGCGTTGCCATGAAAGGCTGTTATCGCGGCCTTGGCCATAGGATAAAACGCTAACCTCATTGCCTACATTAACACCGGAATGCAACTCGAACGGAATGATTTTCGGATTGGTAATCGGTGTGCTAAGCTGGATCAGGGCAACGTCGTGGCTAACGTTTTTCCGGCTGGTGCCGGCGCGCGGCAGGTAGGATTTATCAACCGCAACATGTTTGCCGCGCATAGATGTGATTGGTTTTCCTTTGTGCAGGCCTGCGTGGAATATCAGCTCTTTGGCATCAATTAGCCTGCTGGTACGTTTGTTATATACACAATGTGCGGCGGTCAGTACCAAGTTTCTGGCTATCAATGCCCCTGTGCAATAGCCGCTTCTTGCAATGTCGATACGCCCGATAGCTAACCATCTGTTTGCATCACCTGCGGTGGTCAGCGGGCTGGTTTCAGCCGCATTTGCAAGCGGTGAAAACACAACGCAAAGGGTTGCCATGCAAAGCTGCCTGTATGTTGTTTTACGTGTCCAATATGCCATAGGCTGGCATGATAACGGGTGATCTAGGCGGAAATATGGTGTTAGCGCATTATCTCCAACGCACGTTTCACCGCAGGTCGCTGGTTCATACGTGCAAAATGGGCTGCAACATTGGGCAGTTTTTCCAGCGCTACGCCGTCACCTTCCAGCCAGCTTTCAACGATGTAGAGATGTGCGTCCGCGATGGTATATTGATCGCCGGTAACCCACGGGTTGGTGGCAAGGGTCTGTTCGATCAAGCCGAAGCAATCCAGCATATTGCCTGCAACTCTTGCTGTCATATCATCCCATGAACCTTGTTGATCGGCCCAGCGGTGGCCACGCATTTTATGGGCATGGTTGATGTGAACGGTTGAGGCCAGATAGCTGATCATCTCATGCATTTTGGCACGTTTGAAAGGGTCGGTAGGGATCAGGTTGGCGGCCGGGTGCGTTTCAGCGATATAGGTCAGGACGGCGGCTGTTTCAGTGATTATACCGTCATCTGTGACCAGTGCAGGCACACGCCCCTTGGGGTTGATCGCAAGATAATCGGCTTCGGTTTGTTGTTTATCGGCAAAGTTCAGGCGGACGGGTTCAAATGTTGCATCTGCTTCACAAAGCGCAATAAGGCTGGCCGCGGCCACGGTTCCGGGAGCGTAGAAGAGTTTCATCGGTTGGTTCTTTCAGATCGTAAGTTAGGGGCAAGCTGCATTCTCAAAAGGGGATTGGCAAGGTTGGAATGCATATTTCGGATGTTTGCTTTGATCAAAGCCATATGAATTTGGGTTATGTCAGCGTATTGGTGAACTGGAATACTAAACTAGTTTACTGGTTTAGTTTGGTTTTTTCTTGTGATTTTGCTCGGGTGATCTTACATGTTCCCCATGATCATTGATGCATTTTTTAAAGCTTTGGCCCAAATGAGTGATCCGCGTTTTCGGCGGGTTTTACTGATCGGTGTGGGCGTCACTGTCGCTTTGCTAGCAGGGGCGACATGGGGCGTGCAATTGCTGTTGCCCGATACGGTCAGCCTGCCATTATTTGGCGAAATAGGGTGGTTATCATCGTTATTATCGGGCTTTATTCTGGTGGCGATGATCGGGATGTCGATGTTTTTGATGGTGCCTGTGGCGTCGCTATTCACGGGGTTGTTTTTGGAACAAGTTGCCAACGCGGTTGAGGCAAAACATTATGCACATTTGCCACCTGCGGATAAAATAGGTTTCAATGATACGATCATTGATAGCTTGAAATTCCTTGGCCTGTTGATCGTGGTCAACTTACTGGCGGTTGTGATTTATTTTCTGTCAACGTTGCTAGCCCCTGTGATCTTTTGGATTGTAAACGGGATATTGCTAGGGCGAGAGTATTTTCAGCTAGTAGCGATGCGCCGCTTGGGGCGCAAAGGGGCTACTAATTTGCACAAGAAACACCGCCCTACGATTTGGCTGGCAGGTTTTTTGATGGCGGTGCCGTTGTCCATACCCTTGGTCAACCTGTTTATTCCCGTGTTGGGTGTGGCAGTGTTTACCCACATCTTCCACAATCTGAACAAAAGCGGGTAATACATTATTCAGCGCGTTTTTCGCGCGATCGGTAGCCGCTTAGGCACGGTGATCGCCTTGCCCACCCTAAGCTGCTATTAACCCACTAAGATGTGCCTCACGCTTCTTCAAAAAAGCTAAAAGCAAGGCGTTATAATCCGAGTCTACGGCTTTGATAACAGAAGCGCGATTTGCCAAAGCTTTACGCCATGCCTGCAACTTTGGTTTATCTGCAAGAATACCGAAATCCTTGATCTGATCAAACACGTCAAAGTAACGGAAAACCGGACCAAAGACAGCGTCGACAAGGGCGAATTCAGCACCGTTAAAGAATGGGCCATCCCCTAGTTTGGTTTCCAAACGTGCAAACTTATCCGACAGGGCCTTACGCTTTGCCGCGAAATTGCCTGCGTCTTTTGCGTTATAAAATCCGCCGATGTCATTCAGGATCGCAGTGCCAAACTCCATCCATGCGCGATTTTGTGCGCGTTCCAATGGGGCTTGTGGATGTAATGGGCTTGGCTGGGTTTCTTCCAGATATTCCAAAATCACCGACGACTCGAAAATTGTGGTGCTATCCGCTTTCAACACGGGCGTTTTGCCCAATGGTGATATCGCGATGAACCAATCGGGCTTATCGGCCAGATCAATTATGGTCCGTTCGAAGGGCACGCCTTTCTCGGTCAGGGATATTACTGCGCGTTGCACATAAGGGCAAAGGCTGTGGCTCATTAGATGTAGTGTCATTGTTTGTTCTCTTTCTTAAAATAGATGCATTTGCATGTATATATACACTTCGTAATTCAAGAGTCAACCTTGATGCACTTGCATCTATATGCTTTAACACCCGTATGGAAAATAATACCCGCAGAAATACCGTTGCAGTCTGGACAGAATTGATCCGTGCCAGTGAACGTGCCTTGTCACAAATCGAGGCGACATTGTCAGATGCGAAGCTGCCAACGCTGATTTGGTATGATGCGTTGCTTGAAATAGAAAAAACTGGAACGGATGGGATACGGCCCTATGCGCTGAAGGAACGTTTGTTGATGCCGCAATATGGTACATCGCGGCTACTGGGGCGAATTGAACGGGCAGGATATATTCGTCGTGTTGCTTGTGACGGCGATGGGCGCGGGCATGTTGTGCAAATCACAGACGCGGGTAAAGCCGTGCGCAAACGTATGTGGCCGATCTATCAACAGTGTCTGGTTGATATATTTGAAGGGCAGATTAGTGTAGATGAGGCGGATATGTTAAAAGAGTTTTTGGGACGTGTCGGACGTAAGGTTAAATAGGAAAGTGATACATGACTGATCTGTTATTTGTCTGGATGCCGGTTATTGCTGCATCGCTTATCGCCACTTTCGGGGTGTTCCTGCTTTTCTTGGGGTCCCGGGTTTATGTCAAAGCGGTTCTGTTGCGCCGTGATGGCGTGGCGGGGCAAGCCTACCTAACACGGGGTTACGAAAAGAAAGTCTATGTTAACTCCAAAGAAAGACATGCTGCAGCAACACGTTATACCCAGCATTTCGATTATGAAATTCACCATAACGGCAAAACCTATGTGGTCAAAGACCGGCGACCCTCAAACACATTGTGGGAAAGTCTGTCAGTTGGCGATAATGTAGATGTAATCTACCTGCCGCGTAACCCGAAAAACAGCCAGTTGGCCGAAACCTATGAACATGCGGGGCGTATCGGCGGTATTGTCCAGATGATAGCGGGGACAGTTATGACCACGGGTGGTGCGGTTTTTGTTTTGTCAGGCTTGTGGGTGGCTGCCATACCGCCTGCGCAAATGCTTGCGGGCGATGATTGGGTGCGTGATCAGGCAATTGTGTTCTCGATCCATAAAAGTGACGATGTCTTTATACGCATGATGCGGCCCAATATACGCGAAGTGCGCTTGGTTGTTGGTGATGATGATGGCGGGCGCGAAATAACCGGGCAAGCGGATTTTTCGCTTGGCCCGAATGAATATCCCGAGTTGCGGGTCGGGGATGTGTTGTCGGTTTGGCGTGCCCCAGATAACAAGGATCAAGCGGCCTTACATAATTAAAGCAGGAGTTAACCCTGAATTTTATCCACCCGTAGCGGGCAAGATAGATAAACCCCGAACTCACGGCCAATGTCACAGCTGACACGGGCATGAACCCGGCCTTGCCGGTCCAAAAATCGCTGCTTGTCTTCCACCGGAAAAATACCTTCGTGCCAGATGTTGGGATGGATATAAAGCCCGCGCGTACCGTCACACCAAAACGCCACAACCTGTTCGGGTTTTAAATCGTCGCCGGGCAGGGCCACGGGCACGATGAAAGGTTTGTTATCCAGCGGAAAGAACAGTTGCCCGCCATCAGGGTGGTAGTTCATATGCCATAACAGCACCTGATCCCGCGGGGCTGTTTGTGTGGTGGCAAGGGCTGTTTGCGGATCGGTAGACCAGCCCAGCACATAATTGCCCTTCACCGCTTCATTGGCACCATAAAGAATGTCACCCTGCCAGTCGCACTGAAAGATACCTTCAACAAAGCCGCCTTCATCGCCGGTGCCTTCATCAATAGGCCGCCAGCCCTGTGCAGGCCAGCGAACAATTTCAATGTTGAAATTATCGGGGTCGTCCACAAGACAACCGTATTCCTTGACGCTTTCAGGCGTTGCGCGGATCAGCGGAACCTGATGCAAAGGCAGCGAGGGTTTCTCGTTGGCTTCAAATATATATTCAGGCGCGTTCATGATGCGGCACCTGCTGCATGGGTATCGACAATGCGTTGCACCATCGGCGCGTAATGGGAAAACGGTTTGGTTTCCAGATCAGCGCGTTTGCCTGCCTCGTCATAATATCGCACTTTGACGATATCCTTCAAGTTCGGGTTCTTTTCAAATGCCGCCACCTCATCCGAATTCATCGGCCCGCCTTGCAGGTTCAGCGAATGAATTGATGCCTCTGACAGGCGTTTGAAATAAGATGGCTTGGCCGCACAAAGGTAACGTTTTGCCGCTACATGGTAGCGCACGCAATCAGTGACAAGGGTGGGGAAGAAGGGCTCCAACACCTCGGCACCTGCATCTTCGTGAAACTTGTCTTCCACGTCATCCATGCTGAACCTACCGAACTCGGATGTGAAATGGCCGATGTCATGCAACAGGGCTGACACGATGATCACTTCCGACTCATTTGCCTGCTCTGCAAAATGTGCGCCTTGCAACATATGTTCGGCCATGGTGACAGGCTCGCCCAGATATTCTTCGCCACCGCGACGGGTGAATATGTCGCCCAGAAAGGCGACGATATTGTCAGGGGTCAGGGTGTCAGGGTTGGATTTTATCATTCCGATTGCTCCTTTTACAAGTTTCACTGGAAGTTTTAATTAAATCAACCATAATCACAATCGATAAATAATAGGTCTAAGAGGTAGTTTTGTTTATGGCTAAGAGTAAGATAGAAAATCTTCCGCTGGAATGGGTGCGGGTGTTTGAAGCCGCAGGCCGTTTAGGCAATTTCACCGCAGCCGCAGCAGAGATCGGGCTGACACAAGCTGCGGTCAGCCAGCGCATCCGCAATCTGGAGGGTCAGATCGGGATGGATTTGTTTACCCGCCAAGCGCGTGGTGTCACCCTGACCGTTGAAGGTGAGGCGTGGTTGCCCTATGTGACCAACGCATTGCAAGGCTTGAATAGAAGTGCCGAAGATCTGTTTGGCAAACCGTTAAAAAAAGTGGTTATCTCGGCACCCGTGTCGGTCATGCAATTGTGGATCGCATCACGTATCTCTGCCTTAAGCCACAAGGCTAAATATCAGATTTCCTTAAGAACGGTGAATATCGAAGGTGATTTTTCCAAAACCAAAGCAATGATTGAGGTTAGGTACGGCACCGGAAACTGGCCTGATCTGCGCAAAGCGTTGTTGTTTAATGAGACCCTGACGCCAATGGTGGCGCCGCGCTTGTTGCAAACTGGTGTTAACTGGCAGGAATTGCCCTGTATCGCAGTTTCCGGCCCGCGTCCCGGCTGGCAGGAATGGGCTGTGCAATCAGGGCAGGCGGCCCCACCTGTGCCTACCTTGCGTTTTGACAGTTTCGTGTCTGCTTATGCCGCCGCTATTGCGGGGGCTGGTGTGTTGTTGGGGTCTGTGCCGCTTTGTGCAGGGGCACTAGCGGACAAGTCCTTAACCTTGCTGTCACCCCATAAGCTTGAACATGACGCAGGGTACTGGATGACCTCTCGGGAAGGAAAATTGCCGCGTAAACAATGGAATGACCTGCTGGAGTGCCTTTGCACAGAATCTAAAAATGATCTACTGTCGGATTTACGCGAAGCATAACAGCCATGAAAAGGACGCTTAATATTGCAAGAGATTGATTTTCTTTTACGTGGCGCTGTCATGGGCTGCGCTTTGCTTATTGCGATCGGGTTGATTGTGGGCTCTGCCCCGCCAAGAAAAGTGTTTGCGCTTATTACATTTTACATCTTTATCAGTTGTTACCTGATACTTTCCGCCCCCATTCTTGCCCCGATCATTGGAAGCTTAAGATCGGTACTTCTGATCGGTGCGATATTAGCCCCAGCCGCTTTTACCTGGGCGGTTCTGGAAATCCTGTTTGACGAAATACGCGATAAATGGATTTGGCTGGCAGCTGCTCTTTTGATAGCCAGCTTGGCATTTTTCATCAATATTTTCCCGCTACTTGGTCTTGTGTGCGGTGTTTTGACATTATTGCTTTATACTGGGCTTCTGGTTCTAGTGATTGTCACTGGGCCGGATGATCTGGTTGAAGAAAGACGCAGGTTCAGACGCTGGTTTGTGGTCTCTATGGCAGCTTTTGGGGTAATTATTTCTGCCATTGAAATTGGTTTTGATGGTACCAACCTGCCGGATTTTATCTATCCGCTTCAAGCCATTACATTTCTTGCGTTAATTGTGGTGTTCAATCTTTGGGTTTTTTCCTTTAACCAATATATTTGGCCGTTACCAGATGCGCAAAGCCTCAAAAATACAGCAGGCAAAGACAGGCATCTGATTACACTACTGACGGACGCAATTGATGCGCGTGTCTGGCAGGAAGAAGGGCTGACAATCGGAACCCTTGCCGAAAGGTTGCGCGTGACCGAACACAGGTTGCGTGTGGTGATCAATCAGGATTTAGATTTCCGAAACTTTTCAGCTTTCATCAACAGCTACCGTATTGCCGCGGCCATGCGCGCACTTGAAGACCCGCAAAAGACAGGCCGTACAATTCTGGAGATTGCCTATGATATCGGCTTTTCCTCGCTTGGGCCATTCAATAAAGCGTTTCGCCGCCATACCGGGTTAAGCCCACGCGAATATCGTCGCGGAACCATTAAAAGTGACGAGACTGTTAAAAGGCGTCAATTCTGAAATAAACCCGTCATTTTCTGCTAATACACGCTGTTTTCGAAATGAAAGCGAAATGCGCCATGTGTTTCGCCAATGTGGTCATTGTCACTTCAAAAGGAGTTTATGATGACACGTTTTACAATACTGTTTCCCTTGGCGGCACTGATCATGTGCATATCAGTTTCACATATGGCCATGGCAAATGGGGTTCTTTTCCCGTCTTTGCAATTCCCCGAAGAGGGAACGTTTCCGATCTCAAAACCAATGCAGGGTGATAGCGATGAATGATCTATGCCTGACGACGGTTTTTCTGGGAGTTTTTACAGGTGATTTTTTACGTTATGCGCTGGGGGCAGGCGGGGTTTATGTGCTGATTAATCTGGCTTTGGCCGTGCGCTTACGCGATCGTAAAATTCGTGATGATAGCCCACCTGCGGCACAGTTGAAGCATGAGGTTTTGGCTAGTATGCGCACGGTGTTAATTTTCAGTGCGGTCGGAACCGCGATTGTTTTTGGCGCGAATGCGGGCATTTTGCAGATCTATATCGATGTGCAGGATTTCGGGTGGCTTTACCTTATCGCATCAATTATCCTAATCATCGTCGTGCATGACGCTTATTTTTACTGGGCGCATCGGGTGATGCATTACCCAAAACTGTTTCGCCTGTTGCACCGTTTGCACCACAAATCTTATAACCCCAGCCCATTCACATCCTATTCTTTTGACCCGGGCGAGGCATTGGTAAACGCAATCTTTCTACCGTTGATCCTGTTGCTCTTGCCAATGCATCCCATTGGGTTATTTATCTTCGTCGTGCATATGATGCTGCGCAATGCCATTGGCCATTGCGGTTATGAGATATTTCCAGCTAACAAACGCGGCTTACCCCTGTTCTGTTGGCTGACAACTGTGACCCACCACGATCTTCACCATGCTCATGCAAGTTATAATATGGGGCTTTATTTTAGTTGGTGGGATCACTGGATGGGAACTGAGCATCCTGCGTATCAGGCGGAATTTTCCCGTGTTACAGCGCCGGCGTGATAAAAGAGCCCAAAATCATAGGCGAAAACCCGCGTTTATAGCGGGTGTTGTGCGACTGTGATTTTTTTTGCTCTTTCCCGCCTATTGCGCCGCCCATTTTGGCAAACTTAAGCCTGTTTTTCACATTACTGTTAAAAGTGTTTTCCTTGGGGAAGACACCGTTTAAGTTGTATTTATGATTGATATAAAGTGGGGAAAAGGTGAATTTATTAACTTTTACACTATTTGCTCTTTTTACCATGTTTAATGGTTCGGTGTGCGCCCAAGAGGTGCAGATTTGTACGGTGAAAAGCTTCGTTAAGGTTTATATGGAGGCGGATAAAGCACCGGATGACATCAGGGAATTAGCAATTACCGAGCTGAAAAAAGCCCACGCAAAAATGGTGGAAGATGATAAAAAAGCTTGTTCCGTTCATTTGACAAATGCATCTGAAATGGCGGCTACCAATTAGGGTCTGGAACTATGAAAGCGGCGTTTCGCATTTCGCGTCATTAAAGGACGTTTAATGTTGGGAATTTGCATCAGATAGACTGGCTTCAAAAGCTTTCCGGTCAGCCTTGATTTTTTTCAATACGTCATGCAAGGCAACATCCCTGTCGTCAAAAGCCCCGCTCCAGATAACAATTTCCAAAATGATAGGCATCAATGCCAAACCCTTTTCCGTTAAGGCGTAAATAAAACTGCGTCGATTATCCGGGTCGCGGTTTTTAGTAATAATCGCTTCCGCTTCCAGATGTTTTAGCCTGTCGATCAGGATGTTTGTGGCAATGCCTTCGTCCGATGCCAGAAAATCGCTGTAGGTCTTGTTTCCCTTCAGCATTATCTCACGAATGATCAGCAGGCTCCAGCGATCACCGAATGTATCTAGGCCGAAAGTAATCGGGCAACCTGACGTGCGTTTTTGGGTTTCTTTTCTCATAAAGATTTTTTAAAGAAAAGACTTGCAAAACGCAAGGCGTAAATGTAGGAAGATTTTATCTTGCAATATGCAAGGTAATTTATGCCCAATGTGGTAAGGAATTTTCCGGCCACACAACCAAAGGAAACACGTTATGAATATGCAATTCAAAGCTCTTAAATCTGCCGTATTGGCAGCTACTTTCACAGCAACAGCCATTACCGGTGCTGCAAACGCCCAAGCGGTTGATTCGGTTAAATTGCTGACTGCCAATTTTGAAGCCCGCGATGTGGTACTGGTGGAAGCCGGTGATTTTCACTTCGTTCCAGGACAGGATGCACCGGTTCATACACATGCGGCACCTGCAGTAGGATACGTCGCCAAGGGCGCGATTATCTATCAGGTCGAAGGCGAAAAACCGCAAATATTACGGGCAGGGGATGCATTTTACGAACCGGTTGGCCCACGCATCGTGCAATTTGATAATGCATCAGCCACCGAAGAAGCGATCTTTCTGGACTTCAACCTGCAACAGGAAGGTGAGCCGTTCATCGTTTTTGAAAAACCACTGACCGAAGATATTGACCGCCGTACTTTACCGACAATTGATCTGGATGATGTCACCATTGATAGCGCGGATATCTACACCAACGATCTGGTGCGCGGTGGCAGTTTTGCACTGGATAACAACGCACCCACATTCGGTATTGTTGCCGAAGGTGTTCTCGAACTTCAAATCGAAGGCAAATCACCCCAACGCATTGCAGCCGGTGCCAGTTTTTCACTGCCGTCAGCAAATACAAAAGCAACATTCGTCAATGCCTCATCTGAAGTTTCTGCAAAAGTGATCTCATTCGTTTTGCGGTAATCGCCCACCTCAACAAAGGCCAAAACTTTGCCTTTGTGATCTGTTCGGCGGGCACCTTTCCGGCCTGCCGGACCAAGCCAATAAGGAAAACCCATGTCACCTAAAGCATCTGTCTATACCCAACTTCAAATTTTCATCCCTTTTTCGGATGCCCCGTGGAAGGATGTCAGCGATAGCATTAATCAACAAAACCTGACTTTCGGCCATGGCAATAATTCTGTCGGGGGGATTTATGTGTTCGACAATGTAGAAAACGCGCAGAATTTCGCCACTGGGTATATGAATTCACCTTATTATTATGGACAGGTAGCCAAAAACTTGTAAAGAGTTTTCGTAGAGTAGAATTTGCACTGTGAAAAGGTCAGTTGTTATGAAAATTCTTATCCTTGAAGCCAACACACCCAAGCTTGTTGATGGAGCCCGCAAAAATGGCCAAAAGACGAATGCGGATCACTATGCAGGGGCGTTAAAAGCCAGTTTACCCGATCTGCACATCCATGTGGCAGAACCTTATCGCAAGGCTATTACCCTGGGTGATTTGAGCGGCGTTGACGGTGTTGTTTTTACGGGTTCTGGCGTTGCGTGGTCAACGGATGCACCTGAAGCGGTGGCTTTGCGCGCGGCGGGTGAGATGGTGTTTAATGCAGGCATTCCCGTTATTGGTTCGTGCAATGGTCTGCAACTGGCGGCAACGCTGCTGGGGGGTGCTGTTGGTGCTTCACCCAAGGGCATGGAAATCGGGTTGGCGCGTGATGTTGAACTGACCGATGCGGGTCGCGCACATCCGATGATGCAGGGTCGCCGTGATGGATTTTGTGTGCCGTGCATCCACCGTGATGAGGTGCAACGCCTGCCTGAAGCAGCTGTGCTTATCGCGGGTAATACACATAGCCCTGTGCAGGCCATGGCCTATTACGCCAACGGAGTGGATTTTTGGGGCATGCAATATCACCCCGAATTGCCGACAACCGCGATTGCGGATTATGTGCAGTACGGTGGCGGTATATTCAACCATGCAGAAGCACTGTCTGCGGATTTGCGTGTCGCTGAAACCGATGTGGATGCGGCCATGCGCATTGGCGGCACACCTGATGATTTGCGCGCAGCAACCCGAACCATAGAGCTGGCTAATTGGCTGACATATATTCAGGCTGAACAGCCTAAAGATTTGATCTAGGTCAAGGCAGTTTACCTGCGAGCGGGTTAAAAAACAGGGTATCCAATTAATCAGGAGATTGCCCATGTCACATACCCCGCACGAATTAGCCGAAGAGTTCCCGGATCACACTGATGCTATCCACAAATTAAAGACCGAAAACGCCCACTTCGCCCGCCTTTTTGATGAATACCACGATGTGAACGGTGTCATCCACCGCTCTGAAACCAATGTGGAGCCAACAGACGATCTAAATGAGCAGGCAATGCGCAAGCAGCGTATGGCTCTGAAAGATGAACTTTGGGGCATGTTGCAAGCTGACTGATAATACCTGTCCAAGGCGCGCAATTGTTAGCCGGTCTTGGACTATTCAGGGGGCTCTAGGGTTTTCAGATATTTGAACAGTAATCTGTTCAACGTCTCACTGTCTTCGGTGGACAAGCTTCGGGTCAATTGTGCTTGCGTGTCCACATGTGCACTCACAGCAATGTCGATAATATCAAAGCCTTTGCTAGTCAGAGATATGATAACGCTGCGCCCGTCATTGGGGTTTTGTATCCGTTCCACAAGCCCAGCCTTGCACAGCTGATCAATGCGGTTGGTCATAGTGCCCGATGTCACCATCATCGTTGCAAGCAAATCACTTGGTGACAAGCGGTAGGGCGCACCGGACCGGCGCAGGGTGGCCAGAACATCAAAACTTGCAAGATTTAACCCATGTGCTGCAAAGGTTTTATCCATTTCCCGTGTTAGGTGCTGGTTTATACGTTTCAGGCGGCCAATTAACCCCATAGGGGCAACGTCAAGGTCGGGGCGCACGCTGCGCCACTGCGCCAGAACTTTATCTACTTTATCCATATATGTGCATCACATAAAATTTATCTTGACGTCAAGGGATAAATAAGTATCTTGACGTCAAGATAAATGATTCGAGATATGAAATGACCCGTAATACCGACCTGTTTCTAACAGCCCTTGCCCCTGCGATCTGGGGCAGCACCTATCTGGTGACAACCGAACTGTTGCCAGTAGGCTACCCGTTGACCGTGGCGATGCTGCGCGCCTTGCCTGCAGGGCTTTTGCTTTTGCTTGTCGTGCGCCAACTGCCCAAAGGGCTCTGGTGGGGTAAAGTCATTATTCTGGGCGCACTGAACTTCACAATCTTCTGGTGGTTGCTGTTTGTCGCAGCCTACCGTTTGCCCGGTGGCGTTGCCGCGACAGTTGGTGCAATCCAACCCCTGATCGTGATTTTTCTGGCGGCATGGCTGTTGCGCTCATCTGTACGCATGCCCTCTATTATCGCTGCAATTGCCGGCATAGGTGGGGTGGCTTTACTGATCCTGACACCGCAGGCAAGCCTTGATCCTGTCGGCCTTGGTGCAGGCCTTGCGGGCGCATTATCGATGGCTTGTGGCACGGTTCTTAGCCGTCGCTGGCAACCGCCGGTTTCCCCGCTAACCTTCACGGCATGGCAACTCAGCGCAGGGGGTATTCTATTGCTGCCCCTTGCTTTTTGGTTTGAGCCTGCTTTGCCAAAACTCAGTGTCTATAACCTTATGGGTTTTATCTACCTTGGCCTGATCGGCTCAGCCTTTACCTATCTGCTTTGGTTCAGGGGCCTTGCCCGGATTGATCCCGCTGTGATCTCGACGCTTGGTTTCCTAAGCCCGATGATCGCAGTGCTGTTGGGTTGGTGGGTTCTGGGGCAAGACCTGAGCCCGGCCCAAATCACAGGCGTATTGATCGTTCTTGGTAGTGTCTGGCTTGGCCAGCGGGCGAGACGATCAAAACCCTTCTCAAATAAATCAACAACTTAAGGAATATATAATGAAAATCATCGTATTTGGTGCTGTGGGTGAAGTCGGCAGCCGTATCGTGGCAGAAGCTTTATCGCGTGGCCATGACGTATCAGCCGTAGTGCGCAATGCCGCACAATTTGGCAAGTTGCCAAAGGGGGTTACACCGTATGTTGGAGATGCGGGCAACGCCCGTGAAGTTGCGCGATTAACCGCAGGCCAGGATGTTGCGATCAGTGCCATTCGGCCGCCAACCGGAAACGAAGATCAGCTTCCCATACTGACCGAAGCGATACTGGACGGGGCAACACATTCAGGCACACGCGTGCTGATTGTCGGCGGTGCCGCCAGCCTGAAAATGCCGGGGCAGGACGGTATAACGGTGATGACTGCGCCAAATTTCCTGCCTGATAAGGTTTTACCAATCGCGCGGGCCTGTATGGCGCAATATGCCTTGATCCGCAGTAATACGCAGGCAAACTGGAGTTACCTATGCCCGCCTGCAATGCTGACACCGGGTGCCCGCACAGGGGCCTATAGGCTTGGTAGCGATGAACTTCTGTTTGACAAGGGCGGCAATTCCGCCATTTCGATGGAGGATTTCGCGGTTGTGCTGCTGGATGAGGCCGCGCAGCCAAAACATCACCAGATCAGGTTTACCGCAGCATATTAAACCCATAAGATCAGGCCGAAGAACGCATTTTAGGAATATGCAAGTGATGACAAACCCACCCCTTCGGCTTCTTGCCTGCCAGATTGATATCCCGGCAATGACCACTGCTGAAGAACGTGATACGCATCTTGTGTTATCAGCCACTAAGGTAAGTGTTGCATTGCGTGAAAAACCCGCCGATCTGGTGGTGCTGCCCGAGCTGTCCAGCATTGACTATTCCCGCGCCGCTTTTGGCAATCTTGACGCCTTGGCGGAACCGCTTGATGGCCCGTCATTTGCTTGCTGGCGACAGGTGGCGCAGGAATTTAACTGCCATATAGCCTATAGCTTTGCGCGCGTTGACGACACTGGTATTTACATATGCCTTGCGGTTGTGAACCCGACAGGTGCGCTTGTCGGGCATTATGATAAATTGCATCTCGCGCAATACGGCGCCTCGATGGAAAAAGAGTATTTCCAGCGCGGCGATCACATGTTTACCTTTAAAATCAACGGACTGACCTTTGCGCCAATCATTTGCTATGACATTCGCATACCCGAACTGACCCGCAGCCTTGTGCTGGATCACGGTACGGATGTGATCTTGCATAGCGGTGCATATTTCCGCGACAGATCCTTTGCCACATGGCATGATTTCACCACCACACGCGCGCTGGAAAATCAGGTGTTTTTCCTCAGCCTGAACCGGGCAGGCGCGGATTATGGCAACTCGCGGTTTTGTTATCCATGGATGGATGAAAACAGGCTTCCCGTTTCGTTCGCCGAACATGACGAGCAGTTTTTACACCTAGAAATCGACCCCGCCGAAATCACCGCGGCGCGAGAAACCTATTCGTTTTTGAAGGATCGCCTGCCGGATTATGGAAAGCTTAAGAGCTAGGAATATCCTCGGCTTTGGTAATCGCTACCCGCTCACCGTCAGCGTTCAACTCCACTACACCGGTGTTATCCGCAAAAACCACTGAAATCGACCCGCCCCATGCAGCACCCGTGTCGATATTGATACGGTTGCCATAGTCTGTGACTTGGTCAATCACTGTGTGCCCGTGGATCACGATCTTACCAAAACTTGTCCTATGCTCAAAAAACGGGCCGCGAATCCAGATCAGATCATCTTCAACTTGCTGATCCATGGGTACATTGGGGCGGATGCCTGCATGGGCAAAGATGTATTTGTCGGTTTCAATGTAACTTGGCAGATCACGGATAAATTCCAGATGCGCGGCCGGAATGGCAGACAGGGCCAGTTTATGCACGTCGTGTTTGTTGAACTCTTCGCCGTAAGTAACACCATAAGACGCCAGCGTTTCACGCCCGCCGATACGGTGATAAAGCCAGCTGTAGCCGGGTTTCAGATGATCGTCGGGGCGATCAGGGTCTTCCATAAACCACTGCATCATCCGGTCGTGATTGCCTTTCAGCACCAGCCAAGGTTTGCCGTCCGCAATCCCCGCCATCAGATGATCAATCACGCCCTTGCTGTCTTCACGCCGATCCACCAGATCACCGATATGGATGATGGTGTAATCGCTGATACCATGCTTGCCAGCGTCCGCTGTGATACGGTCTTGCACTTTGCGCAATTTCGTTAGGGCGCCGTGGATGTCGCTGATAACATATATAGGTGTTTTGATCATTTGTGGGCCGTTGTTAAGATGTTCATTATGGTTCTAAGCCAATCCCCGCCAAACGAAAACCCCTGAGCTGGGGATTGATGACAGACAGCTAAATTAATCTTTCCAAAGGGCACTGATTTGTCGATATATAGCCAAGCGAAGTTGAGCGCTGTTGCCAGACAACTGAATAAACGACCAAGAAAAACCTTGCAATACAAAACCCCAGCTGAGAGGTTTGCCGAATGTGTTGCGTCAATCAGTTGAACCCGCAGCCGGAAGAAGACATTTAATAACGCGAATTCAAACAGCCTAAAACAAAACTGGCTACCACATATGTGATAGCCAGATAAAATTTTGCAACCCTGAAATGCCCTAATGCTTATGCATATAATAACGGTATTTCAATGGGTTGATAGGGTTTCCGCCCGCCCTAATCTTTCCGATAAAACGGCTTTTCTTTGCGGTCGTCAAACGTCCGTTTCGGTTTATCGCCAAACGGCTTGCCGCCGCCTTTACGGTCGCCGCCACGATCACCACCGCGATCCCCGCCTTTAAAACCACCGCGATCACCGCCACCTTTGAAACCACCACGGTCACCGCCACGATCACCACCTTTGAAGCCGCCTTCAGACGCTTCAAACTTGCGCAGCAATGTCACGTTGAACGTGTCACGGTGCACTGTACCTTCATTGATCCAGACAACGTTAATGTTTTTGCCTTCAAAGCCTTCAACCGTCATACGCGGAGAGCCAGAGACCAATGTGACGATATCGCCTTCAGTAAGTGCAGACATGGGGTGTTTCCTTTTGGTTTGGCCCGCCCATACGCCTATAGCGGGCTAATGGAAAGCGTTAGTTTTGGATACCGTTGTAAATATCAAACATATCCACGGTGATAACCCCTGAAATAATGATGCCACAAATCAGGCCCCAAATGGGGATGGCCAGGATTGTCACCCACTTAACCCGCTTGCCTAGCATCGGGTCATCAGGGGCCGAGGGCGAGGTGCCTTTGACCACATGGCCGGTATCCGATTGGGTCTTCATTTTTATCGGCAGAATGATCAGCAGTAGCATAAACCAGACGACGGCAAACATAACAACAGCAGGGCCAATTCCCATGATATAATCCTTTTAAACCTGTTCCAGTTCCACCAGTGTACCAGTGAAATCTTTCGGGTGCAGAAATAATACCGGCTTGCCATGCGCCCCGATCTTTGGTTCACCATCACCCAGTACGCGCGCACCTGTCGCCAACAGATGATCACGTGCGGCAAGTATATCATCCACCTCATAACAAATATGATGAATACCACCCGATGGGTTCTTTTCCAAAAAGCCCGTGATGGGTGATTTGTCGCCGAAAGGATGCAGTAATTCGATCTTGGTATTGGGCAGGGTGATAAACACAACCGTCACGCCGTGCGCGGCCAAATCTTGCGGTGCCCCCACATCAGCCCCCAATGTATCGCGATATTGTTTTATCGCCGCATCCAGATCAGGAACGGCAATGGCGACATGGTTCAAGCGGCCAATCATGTTTATTTCCTTTGTTTCGGCCTTCTTCTAACGCCAAAGAAAAGGAAATACAAAGCGGTGTGACTTTTTGCGCAAACTTAATCTCTCATTAGGGATGATTGGTTTTGATCTGGTCATAAAAGGAAATATTACCATAGAAAAATCAGAACGGGTTTACTGACCCTAGACTTACCTGAAAACATTTGCCAAGTTGGATTGTATAAACAAGCTTATCCAAGAAGGCGCGGCGGATGGTGGATTTTCCAGTAACAGAATTTGAAACACGCATGACATTGGCACAAGCTGCAATGACGGCTGCGGGTCTGGATGCGATCCTGCTTTGCACCGAGGCAGAACTGCGTTATTTTAGCGGGTTCCGAACGCAATTCTGGCAAAGCCCGACGCGCCCGTGGTTTCTGGTGCTGCCCCGAAACGGTGCCCCGATTGCGGTGATCCCGGAAATAGGTGCGGATTTGATGGCGCGCACTTGGGTGGATGACATCCGGACATGGGCCTCTCCTGATCCTGTGGACGATGGTGTCAGTCTGCTTGCGGGTGTTTTATCCGGATTTGACAAAGTCGGCCTGCCGATGGGGCAAGAGGCCAGCTTGCGTATGCCGCTTGGCGATTTTTACCGTGTGCAGCAAAGATCAAATGTGACATTCGTTGATTGCTCAAACTTGATCAAGGCAATCCGGATTGTGAAATCGGATGCAGAAATTGCGATATTACGCAAAATTTGCCAGATCGGCAGCACGGCTTTCGATACTGCCGCTAGCCTATTTCATCCGGGCCTTGCCCTGAATGAAGCATTCCGTGCCTTTAAAATAGCACTTCTGCAAGCAGGTGCAGAAGATGTGCCTTATCTTGTCGGTGCCGCGGGGCAGGGTGGATACGGCGATGTTATCTCGCCACCCGGTGATACCCCTTTGCGCAATGGCGATATTCTGATGCTGGATACGGGGGCCAGTTTGCAGGGTTACTTTTGCGATTTTGACCGTAATTTTGCGATCGGGCACGCGAATGATGCTGCAAAACA
This sequence comes from uncultured Amylibacter sp., assembly GCA_964195605.1. GTDB lineage: Bacteria > Pseudomonadota > Alphaproteobacteria > Rhodobacterales > Rhodobacteraceae > Amylibacter. The sequence continues at coordinate 4,137 of CAXMSA010000034.1, read as the reverse complement.
GGCCTATGAAACTTTGTGGCAGGCAACCGAAGCTGGCTTGCAGGCAGCACGGGCAGGGGCAACTTGCGCAGATTTATATCACGCAATGCACAAATCCCTTGGGGGGGGCACATCAAACGTTGGGCGTTACGGCCACGGGTTGGGTATCCAGTTGACAGAATACCCTTCAATCGCGTCTTTTGATCACACGGTTTTGCAACCGGGCATGGTGATGACGCTGGAGCCAAGTCTGACAATTTCAAAAGGTAAAATGATGGTGCATGAGGAAAATATTTTAATCACGGAGGCGGCCCCTGTCTTGCTGACAAAACGCAGCCCCGCTGAATTGCCGGTGATCAAATGAGATTGACGTTTGAAAGTGACGGCGGCTATGGCTCTAAGTCTGCAATCGGGGTGATTGTTCTGTCTACCGATGAAACATTGGAGCCGGAGTTGCGTCAAATTACGGCAAAATCAGATGCCAGCATGTACCACAGCCGCATTCCGTTCGATGTAAACGTAACGCCAGAAACTTTGGCGCGGATGGAAGCGGCATTACCGACTTCGCTCGCATTGTTCCCAAAGCATACTCATTTTGGGGCTATAGGATTTGGCTGCACCTCGGGTGCCACTGTTATCGGGGCTGTTCGCGTGGCGCAAATTGTGCAAGAACAGTTCCCTGATACATCTGTAACCGATCCGATTTCAGCGGTTATTGCTGCTTGCCATGCGTTGGGGGTAAAACGGTTGGGAATGCTCACACCATATCGCATGGATGTGTCCACTGCGATGTGCGATTTGTTGGAGGCCAATGGTGTAAAGATAAGTGCTTTTGGGTCTTTTGAAGAAGAGCAAGATCATAAGGTCGCGCGGATTTCGGAAAGTTCCACTTATCAGGGCATGATGCAGGTCGGGGCGGGCGATTGCGATGCGGTATTTGCATCTTGCACCAATCTGCGCACATTCGGTATCATCAAAACCGCAGAAGCGGCACTGGGCAAGCCGGTGATTTCCAGCAATTCAGCATTTGCCTGGCATTTACATCGATTGGCAGGCATCACCGGGCCCATAGCTGGCCCCGGTCAATTGTTTAGCCTTTAACTGTCAGCCTTTTTCGCCGCTGGTTTTTTCTTGGCTGCGGGTTTCTTTTTCGCTACCGGCTTTTTCTTTGCAGGGGCTTTCTTTTTAGGCGCCGCTTTGCGTTTACCTTTGCTGGCCGCTTTAGCGTTCACCAGTTCAACCGCCTGTTCTAGCGTGATGTCCGTAGGTTCAATGTCTTTGGGTAAGGTGGCATTTATCTTGCCCCATTTCACATAAGGGCCATAACGGCCATCCATCACGTTCAAATCGCCACCCTCATTAGGGTGTTCGCCCAGCTCTTTTAGCGGTGTGGCCGCAGCTCCGCGCCCAGTTTTATTGGCTTTCTCGGTGATCAATTCAATCGCACGGTTCATGCCGATGATGAACACCTCTTCGGGGTCTTTAATATTGGCATAAATCTTTTGTGCGGTTTTCTTGCCTTCTTCAATCGGCTTTTGCCACATCACATAAGGCCCGTAGCGCCCGATGGCCGCATCAATATAGCCGCCTTCGGGGTGATCGCCCACACGGCGCGGCAGAGATAGCAGCAGTAATGCGCGTTCCAGATCGACGGTCGCCAAATCACTGCCTTTGGTAATAGATGCACGCGGCGGTTTGGGGTTTTCATCCGTGGTTTCACCACGTTGCACGTATGGCCCAAAGCGGCCCGTGCGCAATGTGATCGCCAACCCGTTTTCATCTTTGCCCAGTTCTTTGCCGTCAGGCCCAGCAATATCGCCTCCCTCAACTTCGCCGGTGATCGGGCGTGTGTAGCGGCATTCGGGGTAGTTGGAACAACCGATAAACGCGCCACCTGATCGTGCGGTGCGCATGGACAAACGGCCATTACCGCAGTTTTTACAGATCCGCGGATCAGAGCCATCTTCGGTTGGCGGAAACAGATGCGGTTCCAGAAATTCGTTGATTTTTTCCAGCACTTCGGTGATCCGCAAATCAGCAGTTTCTGCAATTGCGGCAGAAAAATCGCGCCAGAATCGGCCCAGAACATCTTTGTAATTTTCGCGGCCACCGGAAATATCATCCAGCTCTTCTTCCAATCCAGCCGTGAAATCATAGCCCACATAACGGCGGAAATAATTTTCCAGAAACGCGGTTACAAGACGGCCCTTATCCTCGGGGATCAGGCGTTTATTTTCCGTGCGCACATATTCGCGTGTCTGAATTGTGGTGACAATAGAGGCATAGGTTGACGGGCGCCCAATGCCCAGTTCTTCCATGCGTTTGACCAGTGACGCCTCGGTATAACGCGGCGGCGGTTGGGTGAAGTGCTGCTCTGGAGTGACCGATTTTTTATCAGGCTGATCCCCTGCCGTCATTTGCGGCAAACGTTTGTCATTATCATCGATAACCGTATCATCACGGCCTTCTTCGTAAACCTTTATAAATCCTTCAAAAACAATAACTTGACCTGTTGCACGCAAACCTATTTGGCCGTCATCCGAGGCAATATCAACTGTGGTGCGTTCCATGCGTGCGCTGGACATCTGGCTGGCGATTGTGCGCTTCCAGATCAGGTCATAAAGCTTGCGTTGATCAGCCTCTAATCGCGCCAGACTGTCTGGTTTTGCGGTCATATCTGTTGGGCGGATACATTCGTGGGCTTCTTGCGCATTCTTGACTTTGTTTTTGTAAACACGCGGTTCTTTTGACACGAATTCCGCACCGTAGAAATCTTTAATCGCAGCGCGCGCGGCGGTCAGGGCCTCGGGGGCCATATCAATGCCATCGGTCCGCATATATGTGATGTAACCGGCTTCATAAAGGCGTTGCGCCACCGACATGGTTTGACGCGCACCAAAGCCAAACTTACGGCTGGCTTCTTGTTGCAGGGTTGAGGTCATAAACGGGGCTGATGGATTACGGTTGGCAGGTTTTGCTTCCACCGATGCGACGGTCAGATCACGCGAGTTTATCGCTTGAACGGCAAGTTCTGCCGCTGCCGCATTTTCAATATCGAACTTTTCAAGCTTCTTGCCTGCAAGGGTGCGTAAACTGGCTTCAAAGGTCTGCCCGCGCGGTGTTGTCAGCACCGTTTTCACTGACCAGTATTCGCGATTTTTGAATGCTTCGATTTCCATTTCGCGCTCAACGATCAGGCGTAATGTTACGGATTGCACCCGGCCTGCGGATTTGGAACCCGGCAATTTGCGCCACAATACCGGTGACAGGTTAAAGCCCACTAGATAATCCAGTGCGCGCCGTGCAAGATAGGCTTCAACCAGTTCCATATCCACTTCGCGCGGGTTTTTCATCGCAGCAGTAACCGCAGATTTGGTGATGGCGTTGAACACAACGCGGCTGACGGGGGTGGACTTTTTGATAGCCTTGCGTTGGCGCAAGGTTTCTTCCAAGTGCCACGAGATGGCTTCACCTTCTCTATCGGGGTCGGTCGCGAGGATTAGTTCGTTGTCGTCTTTTAATGCATCCACAATCGCTTTGATGTGCTTTTTGCTGTCGGTCGCAACTTCCCATTTCATCTCGAAGTCATTGTCAGTATCAACCGAGCCGTTTTTGGGTGGCAGGTCGCGCACATGGCCGTAAGAGGCTAAAACGATGTAATCGTCCCCAAGGTATTTATTGATGGTTTTGGCCTTGGCGGGGGACTCTACGACAACAACTGGCATTCAATTTCCTTAGCGATTCACGGGCGTTCGTTGGGCGCAATAGATGTGTTGTCTTGGGGTGGGTTGTCAATGGGGTGAATTTTGTTGTGTTGATTTTGCCGCCAAATGCGATGTTTCTACCGCTAACCGGTAAGGGCCAGCATACCGCCCGGCTGCCTTTCAATCCGGCCCTGTATTTCCAGATCCATCAGATGTTGGGCAACAGTATGTGCAGATAAACCGCTGTCACGGATGACAATGTCTTCGGTGATTGCTGTGGCACTGAGCAAGGTCAGGATTTTGGCATGGGCTTCTGCGGTTGGGGTGTTCATGACTTTATTACGGGGGATGATTTTTGTGTGCACAGGTTGTTCAGGTAAGCTAAGCTAAGCTAAGCTAAGCTAAGCTAAGCTAAGCTAAGCTAAGCTAAGCTAAGCTAAGCTAAGCTAAGCTA
>CAXMSA010000033.1:0-23003 GCA_964195605.1 uncultured Amylibacter sp. | reverse complement strand
GTTTCATGGCAAATATCAATTCCGCGTTCATGTAAAATATCTTCAACTTGGCGAAAGCTGAGTGGATACCGAACGTAATACATCACCGCCAAGCGGATAATTACGGGGGAAGTTTTGAAGTATTTGAAGGGAGAGCATGTTGTCATTTATCAAAAATAGGGATCAGCCGCAAAACCGTCAAGTTTGTCTGACAACACCATAAAAAGACTGCTGCGATTGTTATTGCAACAGCCGAAACCTTAAGCCCACAAGCCCTAGATATCTAGCGCGTTGTCTTTTTCCCAAGTTGTGAAATGGGTGCAGAAATCATTCCACTCGGCATGTTTCAATTTCAAATATGCCGCTGAAAACTCTTGCCCCATTGCGGACTTCAACGATGTATCCTCATCGTAAAAACGCAATGCATCCAGCATGTTCAAGGGTAATTTTGGCGCATCTTTAATCTTATGACCTTCTGCGTACATGTCGATGTCATGGCGTTTACCGGGGTCTGCATCTGTACGCACACCGTCCAGCCCGGCTGCTATAATAACAGCCTGCAATAGATATGGATTGACTGCACCATCAGGAAGCCGTAGTTCAAACCGCCCTGGGCCAGGAACGCGCACCATATGTGTACGATTATTGCCTGTCCAGGTTACTGTATTTGGCGCCCAAGTCGCACCTGACATTGTACGCGGAGCATTGATACGTTTGTAGCTGTTCACCGTCGGGTTGGTGATCGCAGCCAATGCAGAAGCATGTTTCATGATGCCGCCCAGGAACGTCGACCCTTTTTGCGACAAGCCTAGCTCGCCTGTTTGGCCCTCACATTTGTCGGTGGCAAAAACGTTTACTTTTGAATCCGATCCGGGCGCATCCCAAACCGAGATATGCGCATGGCAACCATTACCGGTTAGGCCCTCGATTGGTTTTGGCATAAATGTTGCGCGGAACCCGTGTTTTTCCGCAACAGATTTTGCCATGAACTTGAAGAAGCTATGCTTATCTGCCGTGCTTAATGCATCATCGAATTCCCAGTTCATTTCAAACTGGCCATTGGCGTCCTCGTGGTCGTTTTGGTATGGGCCCCATCCCATATCCAGCATGTAGTCGCATATCTCGCGAACGACGTCATAGCGTCGCATAACCGCTTGTTGGTCGTAGCAAGGCTTACCAGCTGTATCATATTCATCTGAAATTTCGCTACCATCGGCTGATAGTAAAAAGAACTCTGCCTCAATACCTGTTTTAACGTGCATGTCTTCACTTGCTGCCTCTGCAATAAGACGGCGCAAAACATTGCGCGGGGCCTGAGCGACATCTTCGCCTTCCATCACACAGTTTCCTGCAACCCATGCCACTTCCGGCTTCCAAGGCAGTTGGATTACGGATGAAGGGTCAGGTACGGCCAGCATATCAGGATGTGCAGGTGTCATATCCAGATAAGTGGCAAATCCGGCAAATCCGGCACCATTTTCCTGCATATCTGCAATCGCTTGTGCGGGCACCAATTTGGCGCGTTGGCCACCGAATAAATCGGTGAATGAAATCATAAAATACTTAACGCCGTTCTTTTTCGCGAAGTCAGCCAGATCTGTTGTCATGGTCGTTCCCCTTTTCCCTGTTCATCATTGTTTATAATAAATAGGCGCGACCAGAGTATTGATCGCGCCCTAAAGTTAATATCCTGTTCCTGGTTTACCAGGCCACCAATTGGTTCCCGATAAAGGGACTTGCGCCATAGCCGCAGCTTCCATTGTTAGGGCCACCAAATCTTCCGGCTCTAGATTATGCAAGTGATTTTTGCCGCAAGCCCGTGCAATTGTCTGGGCCTCAAGTGTCATCACTTTCAGGTAGTTGCGTAAACGCCGGCCACCTTCGATCGGATCAAAACGGGCCATAAGCTCGGGATCTTGCGTTGTAATGCCAGCGGGGTCCCGGCCCTCATGCCAGTCATCATAAGCACCGGTTGTTGTGCCCAGTTTGTTATATTCTGACTCCCATTTAGGGTCATTGTCGCCAAGCGCTATAAGCGCGGCAGTGCCGATTGAAACCGCGTCTGCCCCAAGCGCAATTGCCTTAGCTACGTCAGCTCCGCCACGAATACCGCCTGAAATTACCAACTGTACTTTACGGTGCATACCCATGTCTTGCAGAGCTTGAACGGCGGGGCGAATTATTGCCAGCGTCGGCTGTCCTACGTGTTCAATAAAAACGTCTTGTGTTGCGGCTGTGCCACCTTGCATGCCATCCAAAACAACAACATCAGCACCGGCTTTTACAGCTAGGGTGGTGTCGTAATATGGTCTTGCACCAGCAATTTTAACATAAATAGGAACTTTCCATCCTGTTATTTCACGCAATTCCAAGATCTTGATTTCCAGATCATCGGGTCCGGTCCAATCCGGATGGCGGCATGCAGAACGCTGATCAATCCCTTTTGGCAAGTTGCGCATTTGTGCAACCCTATCGGTGATTTTTTGCCCCAACAGCATGCCGCCACCGCCGGGTTTTGCGCCTTGACCGACAACAACTTCGATTGCGTCCGCTTTACGTAGATCATCTGGGTTCATGCCATAACGTGAAGGCAAATATTGATAGACCAGTTTTGACGAGTGGCCGCGTTCTTCTTGTGTCATGCCGCCGTCACCGGTTGTTGTTGAAGTCCCGGCCGCATTTGCACCACGGCCCAAAGCTTCTTTGGCGGGGCCGGACAAGGAGCCAAAGCTCATGCCCGCAATGGTGATTGGGATATCCAATTCAATGGGGTTCTTTGCAAAACGCGTGCCAAGTTTAACCGAAGTTTCACATTTCTCGCGATAGCCTTCCAACGGGTAACGTGAAATCGAAGCCCCCATAAACAATAGATCATCGAAATGAGGCACTTTGCGTTTTGCGCCACCGCCGCGAATATCGTAAATACCTGTTGCAGCAGCACGGCGAATGTCGCTGTTCACATCATTCGTAAAAGTTGCAGATTGCCGGGGTGTTGTATGTGGAATACTGCTTTTATTATCATCTTTCATAATCATGATCCTTTAGTATGCCGCGGCATTATCAACATCGAAATTGTATAAGCTACGGGCAGAGCCATAACGTGTGAATTCTTCCGGTTTAGCGTCACATTGTGCTTCAGCGAGGAGCTCTTTCAGTAATTTAATATGCTCTGGGCGCATATCTTTTTTCACACAGTCGGCACCAAGGCTTTTGACTGACCCGCGAACAAACATCAGAGCTTCATAGCAGCTATCTCCCAATGCGTCCCCGGCATCACCACATACTACAAGGCATCCGGATTGCGCCATAAACGCTGACATATGGCCTATATTGCCATGTACAACGATGTTTATACCTTTCATCGATATGCCGCAGCGCGATGATGCATTGCCCTTGATCACCAGTAAGCCGCCATGCCCTGTGGCACCGGCATATTGGCTGGCGTCACCTTCAACAATCACTTTGCCGGACATCATATTCTCGGCTGCACCCGGCCCAACCGAGCCTTTAACATGTACGGTTGCTTGTTGATTCATACCTGCACAGTAATAGCCTGTTGACCCATTTACAGTAACCTCGATAGGTGCATCCAGCCCAACTGCAATGGCGTGGCTGCCTTTTGGGTTTATAATTTCCCACGCTGTTTGGTTCGTTGCGTCTGCTTGCGTTTGCAGGGTTTCGTTTAACTCACGTAATCCCCGGGCTTCTATATCAAAACTTTGCATTTCAATGCTTCCAAAAATAAACTGTTGCGGGTTCCGGTTCCCATATGCGGGCATCTTCGATGCCGGGTAAATTAACCAATGCCCGGTATTCGGAGCCAAACGCTACATATTGATCGGTTTCAGCCATTACGGCTGGTTTGCAAGCTATCGGATCACGCACAACACCAAAACCGTCTTTGGTACCAACAACAAATGTAAAGAAGCCGTCCAAATCTTCCAGACTGCTTTCCAGCGCTTCACCAAGTGAACTGCCTTGTTGCATTTTCCATGTTAGGTAAGCTGCGCCTACTTCAGTATCGTTTTCGGTTTCAATGTGAATGCCCTCGCGGCGCAGTTTGCGGCGCAGACTGTTATGGTTCGACAGAGAACCGTTGTGCACAAGGCATTGATCAGACCCTGTGGAAAAGGGATGGGCCCCCATTGTCGTTACTGCGGATTCTGTGGCCATGCGTGTATGGCCAATGCCATGTGTACCAGACATTTTGCTGATTTCGAAACGCTCAGCTACATCTTTTGGTAAGCCGACTTCTTTGTAAATCTCGATTGAATCCCCCGCGCTCATAATACGTATTGCAGGGCGTATATCGCTTAATATAGCGCGTATGCTTGCAATGGCATTTTCAGGCATTTCCAAAATTGCATGTGTGTCTTTGACGCGTATGGAAATAGTAACGCCAGTTGCTTCTTTTATCGCGTCTGAAAGCCCATCGAAATCTGTTTCCGGTGTATCAGATTGAACTGTAAGCTTGCCCATATTATCCGTGTCAGCAGCATAAATCGCGATGCCGGCACTATCGGGACCACGGTCTGTCATTGTGACTAGCATATCAGTCAACATATGGCCCAGTTCTGGCTCCAATTTTTTATCTTTTAGAAATAATCCTACAATGCCACACATGTGCCCGGCTCCTTATAAATCAGTGAATCATACTCTAGCACTAATAAAAAAATGCCTCAACTCTAAAGAAACTAATTTTCATCTCAGGCAAATTAAAAAGGCGCCAAAATCTCTGACGCCTTCTCTTTTAAGGTCGTTTTAGTAGCGATCAAGCATTTTCTTGATTTTTTCAGGATCACCCATCTTCATGACATCTTCCATATGCTGTGTTTCGCGGCGTGCCTGGGTGATATGCCACCCAAGCCAGAAAATTACGCCTGCGATGACCATTGGCACCTCCCACCCTTGGAAGGGATAAACGGCTCCAACGTTGGCCAAATCAACGGCCCAGTTATCATATCCGATAGTAGACATTTTATTCCTCCTTAAGATTTAGTTGTTAGATGATTATGGTGGTGCGCGGTGATTTCAGCCACAGCATCTTCGTATGCATGATGCTCTGCAAAATCCAGGCCCTGCAATTCCACCTCAGGCGGAATACGCAATACACCACGCGCCGCTTGAATTCGTGAGACCACATAGGCTGGACAGAACCCGAGAACGAAGAACATGATGATTGCCCCGATAAGTTGACCAAGCGGGTTGATTGTTACGTAGTCTGCATATGGTGATGACGGAGCACCCCACAAAACAAACCCGGCAATAACAACACCCATGAAACCGGCATAACCATGCACGGCTACCGCGCCAACTGCATCGTCGATCTTGAATTTTTTCTCGACCCAGTAGTGCAGTTTGTAGGCAATCACGGGAACGATCGCACCGATGAACATAGCCTGTATCGGATGATACAAATCATTGCCAGCGGATGCACCAATAATTCCGGCCAAGCCACCAGAGAAAGTCCAGAATGCATCGCCCTTAGATACGATATACGTTGCCATCAATCCGCCTGACAAGGACATGAGGAAGTTAAACGTAATCGCACCAAGTGTGGTTGGAGCAAGATAGATGTTTGTTGCAGTCCATGTTGTCCCGGTGATTTGTCCGTCGATGACTTCAGGCGAAATCAATGGAACGTTACACGCAGCGTAGAAGCCCCAGAAGCCAGTATAGATCAGGAAAATACCGATTGTGACCAACCAAGGATTGTGTGGTGGTATATCGCGTGGCGTGCCGTCTTTGGCAAATTTTCCGATACGTGGTCCAAGCACTACAAGAACACCCAATGCATAACCACCGGCGACTGCATGGATAACACCTGATGCATAAGCATCGTGATAGCCAAGCTTCTGAACCATCCAGCCAGCGTAGTGCCAGCCCCATGATGCATCTATGATCCAAAAAACAGATCCGATCAGAACTGCGTGTACCCAAAGTGCTGATGACCGGATACGCTCGATAACTGCGCCGGATACGATTGAAGCGGCAGTCCATGAGAACAGCAGGAAGGCTGCCCAAAAAACGCCAGTGATGCGATCACCCAGATGCGTTGACATGGTTTCTGACCATGGTGCGTTGGCCGCACCGGCTTCAAAGTTTATTCCTCCGAATAGCGGGAACATTGGGAAGGCCCAATAAATCCACCAACCAAAGAAGAAGAACGTGACGGTGACCAAAGGTATGATCATAACGTTCTTCATCAATGTGTGCATATGATTTTTTCGGCGGCTTGCACCGACTTCATACATGCAGAACCCTACATGAATTAAAAACATGAACACCACCGTTACCCAGTAATAAAACTCGGTAAAGATGGTGGTTAATGCATTTAGATTTCCATCCATTTTACTATCCCCATAGTTGGTTTAGGCGTATATGTTGCCTCTTAGTAATATTATATTACCAACAGTATTGCACGTTAATAACTACATTTGTCAACGAAAACTAAGAATACCGTCGCTATTTAGATTTTGAACGACATTACAGATATTTATAATTCGTGTATCGGGGATAATAATATTGGTGCTTTTAGATGATTTATGCACAGGAATAATATTCCTAGCAGGAAATAAATTTAATTTTAAGTCTTGCTTTTTGTGGTGATATGAGCCTGAATGCGTGAAGTATAAAAAGACAATAAGGGAGATTGATTATGACTATATCTTGGAGAATTTCTGCACTTGCCGACAGACACTGCAAATTAGGCGCAGAGCTGGAAGATTGGAATGGCATGGGGACTGCCTGGTTCTATGATCATTCTTCAAAGCGGGCAGAAGCTGATTATCTGGCCGTTCGCACCAAAGCCGGTTTGATGGATGTTTCAGGTTTGAAAAAGGTCCATGTGATAGGCCCGCATGCAGCACATGTGATTGACCGTGCAACAACGCGCAATGTTGAAAAAATTATGCCAGGTCGATCAGTCTACGCGTGTATGTTAAATGATGAAGGTAAATTCATCGATGACTGTGTGATCTATCGGCTAAGTGTAAACAACTGGATGGTCGTACACGGAACCGGTGCGGGCCATGAGCAACTGACGATGGCGGCACAAGGCAAAGATGTAACGTTACTATTTGATGACAACTTGCATGATATGTCACTGCAAGGGCCTGTTGCCGTAGATTTTCTGGAAAAGCATATCGACGGTATTCGAAATCTTGCCTATTTTGGGATCTTGCAAACAAAACTGTTTGGTTGTGCGGTTATGATTTCACGAACTGGTTATACAGGTGAGCGTGGCTATGAGATATTCTGCGCTGCAAATGATGCAGGTAAAATCTGGGACACAATCCTGAAAGAAGGCGCAGATATGGGTATCGTACCCGTTCAGTTCTCCACACTCGATTTGTTGCGTACTGAGAGTTACCTATTGTTTTATCCGGGTGATAACTCGGAAACTTATCCATTTGCTGATGAACCATGTGGCGATACGCTTTGGGAGTTGGGCCTTGAGTTCACGGTTTCCCCTGGCAAAACGGGCTTTCGCGGTGCTGAAAACCATTATGCTCTGGAAGGTAAAGAGCGCTTCAAGATCTACGGTGTGCGTTTAGAGGGAACTGAACCTGCCGATGAAGGAGCTCTGATGTTGAAAGACGGCAAAGAGGTGGGTTTCGTCACCTACGGTATGTATTCATCCCTAAACAAACACAATGTTGGAATTGCACGCATGCCAGTTGATTGTGCTGTTGATGGTTGTAAGATGTCCATCAGAAATGCATCCGGTTCAGAAATCGCCTGCACTGCGGAAGAAATGCCATTCTATGATAAAGAAAAGAAAAGACGAGCCGCAAAAGGTTAGCATTACAATATATAAGGTGCCGTTTGTTAAGTGGCGCCTTTAACACGTGAAATACAAAAAGGAGATGCTGGGCACATGTCCAAATTCAAATTTCCCAAAAGCATAAAAAGCCGCCCTCTATACGGCACGTTAGAACCACGCGCTGGTAAATCCCACTTGATGGTTGCTGACGCAGAGGGGGCAAAAGCAATTTTGGTTATGACAAAAACTGACCCGAAAATCCTTACAAGCACCCATATCATCTATATCCCAAAGGAAGCGGGCGATAAATATATTGAGCAACTGGAAGCTTTGGGGGCGGCACAGCTATATGTTGGCCCGTCTTATGATGCTGCTAAGTCAAGGTTGCGACGCACATTGGCGGATGCGCATATGGGACTTCAGGTCTATCTGACTGGAACTGAAGGTTTGATGGGGCAGGTTATGTATGAAGCGACGTCAGCCGGCATACCTTATACAGCGATACAAACAGAGCACCGCGGTTCAGTTGCGCGCCGTATGCAATGTGTTCATTGCAAGGGTATTACAGAGGATGTCCTAGAGGATCCGTTTGTTTGTTCCCATTGCGGGTTGAATTTATTCGTACGTGATCATTATTCGCGTAGATTGGCGGCTTTTCAGGCTGTGTGCATTGACGCAGAAGACCCGGGGAATGTGCCCCCATCTATGGAGTTATACAAATGAGTGCAGGAACAGAAAAAATTGCCGTAACAGTAACTGACATTGTGAAACTAAACGATCTGGTAACACGGTTTGAATTCAAACCTACAAATGGCGGTTTGCTTCCTACTTTTTCGGGCGGTGCACATACTGTTGTGGAAATGAATGACGGGGGGATCATGCGACTGAACCCTTATTCTTTGATGTCTGATCCGATGGACCAAACAACGTATACAATATCGGTACGGCGTGACGATGAAGGGCGTGGTGGTTCTTTGTTCATGCATAATGAGGTACATATCAAAGATCAGATGATAATCAGTAATCCTGTTAACCTGTTTTCGCTTGATTTGCGCGCCAAGAAGCATCTGTTGATTGCTGGGGGCATTGGCATCACACCGTTTCTTGCTCAGATAAAACAGCTGGACCGCACTTACGGAAATTGGGAATTGCATTACGCCTGCCGCAATCAGGCTCTTGGATCTTATGTTGATTATTTGACATCGACACATCCCAATGACGTGTCGGTGTATTATGACGATGAAAAACAGTTCATCGATTTGGAAGCCCTTTTGGACGGCCAGCCTCTTGGTACACATCTTTATGTGTGCGGACCAAAAGGGATGATTAACTGGGTGCGCGGAAAGGCCGCCGAATTGGGATGGCCGCGTGAGGCTATTCATTATGAGGAGTTTCTGGCGCCGCAGTCAGGAAAACCCTTTGAAGTTAAATTGGCCGTTTCAAACAAGGTTATCCAAGTTGGAGAACATGAAAGCCTGTTGGAAGCAATTGAGCGGGCTGGTGTTGATGCGCCTTACTTGTGCCGGGGCGGTGCATGTGGGCAGTGCGAGACATCTGTGATCGGGTATGACGGTAAATTCCTGCACCGTGATCACTGGCTGGAAGAAGAGGAAAAAGCGTCTGGCAAGAAAATAATGCCTTGCGTTTCACGGTTTGAGGGCAAGACCCTTGTTCTTGACCGATAGGAGATAAGTGATGACCATTCAGTTTAATGAAGAGACATTCCGCAACGATTACACATTCAAAAATTCAGAATGGGCGATCAAACGCTTTCCGTTTCCGTTTCATGAAGACAGTTATATGTATGCTGTTAATATGGAGCGCCATCGCGGTGGGCCCGAGGGGTCAGTCTATGAGAAACGCTTTGATGTAGACGAACATTATGTGTCTGAAATGAAAGACCGGGCTCTAGTGTTGTCTGATGACCCTTTGCGCTGTCAGTCTATGCCACATATGACATTGGCGGGTTGGGATCTGTTGGAACTGATTATGGTGTCAAAGTCCGAAGACTATCCTGATCTTTTTGAACTACATCGTGATGGAGATAAATGGCATTGGGTCAATAAACCATTGGGTATTGATGACAAGTTCACCTTTATGGATGAGACTACGCTGCCTTATGGCCCGATGGAATATATCACACGACAAACGCAAGGTGATTTCTGTGTTTTGGATCAGCGTGATGATAACCTTTGGATGGATGCGGGTATAGTGACGACACAAGCCGATTGGTCGTTGGATTTTGACATTGGCATGAGCTTCTTTGAATGGCATGCGCCTGTCCCTTTGGCCCATGAAAAGGGTATTTTCGTGCGTGCGCTGAAATTTTTGCTAAACATCCAGCAAGGCGCCCCGGCGCGGCGACTGAATTGGACAATGACAGTCAATCCTTTGTTGGATTCGTCCCCTGAAAACTACCACAAATGGGGGATACAAAAGACAAGCCTGACGCCAGAGAATACCGGGCAAAAGCAACATTTGCGCGTTGAACTGCAAACGTTCTTTCGCCTACCGCGTTCTAATGGATTGGTCTTTCCCATTCGTTGCTATCTGGCGTCATTCGATGATTTGATGACTGTGCCAAAATGGGGGCGGCGTTTGCACCGCGTGATCCGTGATTTGCCTGAAGAATTGGCGACCTATAAAGGCTTTATCGATAATCGTCCGATGATGCTGGAGTACCTGTCAAAATATGACGATGGCAAACCCACATCCGATGGGATTTGGCCTGATCTACATCTTGAATAACTGAATTATGCTTATTGCCGGTATGAAATAATCGACAAGTAACGCGCGGGCAGTTTAACCAAGTTTTCTGGACCATGTCGAGCATCGGCATCAAAAAATAATGTATCACCAGGTTTTAGAGGGTATACGTCATCACCGTGACGATAATCCACTTCGCCTTCCAGCATATAGATTGTTTCGATACCTTCATGTTGGAAAGTTGGAAAAACGTCTGCCTTGGTCGACAGCGTAATCAGATAAGGTTCAACGGTAACGCCACTGGCATTGGAGCCAATATGACCAAGTAAATTATATTGGTGACCTGCGCGTGTTCCTGCGCGTTCCAACTCTACTCCTTCACCGGTTTTCGTATGTACGGCCATACGGCTTTCTTCAAAGCTTCGAAAGAAGGACGTGATGGGCAAGCTTAATGCATTTGCCAACAATTGTATCGTCGTCAAAGAAGGTGACGTGTTACCGTTTTCAATTTTGGACAACATGCCGATCGATAGCCCCGTACGCTCGGCCAAATCCGCAACTGTCATGGATTTATGCAGGCGGTGGGCGCGCACTTCCCGACCGATGGCAATCTCCAGTACTTTTTCGGGGCCTTCACGTAAACGGTGCGGGTTTTGATTAAGTTTCACGGTAACCTGCTTTTAAAAGGTGGTTATTCAACCATTATAAATGAATAGGTTCGACAGTGCCACCTGTAATGATACATATGAAGACAGGACTGGCTATCAAAGGTTGCATGGCTTGGCCGATAAGATATGTCTAGATATATGAATATGCGCCCTAAAACAAAACGCCTTGGTTTCTTAATCTTTCCCGGATTCCCAATGGCGTGCCTGACCTCAATGATCAAACCGCTACGTGCGGCCAATGAAATTACCGGTACTGTGACTTTTTAACTGGCAATTGATTGGAGAGACGGTTGAACGGGTTTCTTCCAGTGCGGGTGTGGGGTTTGATCCTGATATTACTTTGGCGGATGTGCAGGGGCTGGATTATGTATTTCTTTTAAGTGCGCCGCAATCTGTGTTCAATAACCCGAAGGGTTCAAACGGTATTTTGCACCGTTTGGTGCAGCACGGAATGGGTGTCGGCGGGATTAGTGCCGGGGTTTTCCCGTTAGCGAGAAGTGGGTTGCTGGATGGATATACCAGCAGTGTGCATTGGTGCTATCGGGCTGCATTTGAAGCGGATTTCCCAAATACTGATACTGTCGACGATGTGATATTTTTGGATCGTACACGCTTGAACGTTTCTGGTGCAGCAGCAGGTTTTGACGCAATGCTTAATTTTATTGAGCAAGAATTAAACGCTGAAGTTATGACCGAAGTTGCCTGTTGGTTCCAGCAACCGCTTGTGCGCGGCGCAGGTGTACAACAACGCATTCCAACAGCCAATGCCAGCAGCACGGATGACATGTTGCCAATGACTGTTCAAAAAGCAGTGCAACTGTTTTCGGAAAGTTTTGACGTACCGATTAGTGTCATGCAGGTCGCAGAGATTGTTGGCCTGTCAACGCCAGATGGAACGGAAATTCATGCAGACTACGGGGCAAAACCCGAGCAATTTTTACCGCAGCAAACGGATGGCTGAAACGCGTTAGCTAGTGCTTAATTCTAGTGATAATGTCTCAAAAATTGCCCTTGCAGTTGGCTATACCACGTCGGCCCCGATGGTGAAGTATTACAAACAGGAGTTTGGAATTTCACCGATGGAAGATCGTGAAAAGATCAATATGTTTCGTGTTGTTGAAAATGCACCGGTATCGTCAGTCTAAGATTAAAAGTGTTTGTTGGCAGGCCGGATTGTTGCGCGTTCGGCGCTGACGTTAAACTCGATCTGAACTCGAGCGCACATGCTGCGTCAAATCTTTACCGCACAAAGCTGGCGCCACTCAGTGAGTGCAGCGTTGCGATTTTGCTTGAATATACGGCGGTTATTAAGTTGGTGCTAATTATTAAAATGGTTGTAAAATTGGCCGTGAATGGAAATGAATTTCTGCAATGTTTGATGACTTCGAAACCGCTGTATTACACGTTCTCGTCGTCGAAATGGCAGATGTTAATTCTCAACCTGATGTCTTGCCAACGTTCGCTTTGGGCAATCCGAGCTGAGACAACAAGAAGTCGCGCGAACAGCGGGCTAGGGCCAGAAGCGAACTCGGTAACTAAGGGCGGGAAGCGGACATTCGAGTTGTTGACTGATGGGCAAATAGGTAACTTTGCACAACCCATCGGTATGAATTTATTGTGCTGTTTGTTGCCAAAGCTAAAGTGTAAGGTCGCGTATGAGAGATTTAAATGCTGCATAGAAAAATTCACTCCGGGACGTTAGTCCTCATCTCTGCGTCCATTGTGTCCACTGTTCTTGGCTCAATACACGCTTTCTCAATGTTCCTTGAAGCACTCGAGATTCAGTTCGCCACAACAAGGTCGGCAGTATCACTGACCTATTCGTTTGCGCTGTTGGCTTTGACAATAGCCGTATTATTCGGCCCTCGGTTCTATGGACGCTGGTCTGCAGCATCGCTTGTTCTATTCGCGTGTACCTTGGCCGCCTGCGGTGCACTAATTGCCGGAATGGCTGGATCACTTCAGACTGTTTGGCTTGGATACAGCCTGATATTCGGCCTTGCAAACGGACTAGGTTATGGCTTTGGGTTGCAAATCGCCGCGCAGGCCAATCCGGGACGGGAAGGTTTGGCGATGGGAATTGTGACCGCTTCGTATGCACTCGGTTCGGTGTTTTCGCCAGTATTGTTTGGATTGGCAATGGAGGCGGGCGGATTCTCAACGGCAATGATGGCACTGGCGGTGGCGTTGATCTGCACTGGAATAATAAGCGCGGTAATAATGCAGAAAGCGGGTGCCAGGTTCCGCGTTGTAAAACCTCAAGCCGCTGCCTCCTCTGTTCCTATTCAAAGCCAGTTACTTCTGTGGTTGGGGTATTTTGGGGCTGTTCTGGCTGGGCTTATGGTAATAGGCCATGCTGCCGAAATTACCGCTTCACTGCATTCGGGCATGCCGCTTTGGATCGCACCGGCAATCATTGCAGCCTGCAATTTACTGGGTAGTTTGGTTGGTGGCCGCCTTGCTGATAGGTCCTCGCTTGGATTTTTGCTCGCGACATTGGCTCTTGTGACAAGCGCTGCTGTTGCAGGTCTTGCGGTCCTTGGAAATGTCAGCGGGTTGATGGTAGCCTTCAGCGCCATCGGATTTGCCTATGGCGGCACCATTGCGGCCTATCCCGCTGCCGTTGCAAAGCTGTTCGGTATGATGGAAAGCGCCAAGGTTTATGGCCGCATTTTCACTGCCTGGGGTTGTGCCGGATTGCTTGGTCCGTGGTTAGCGGGCTTTCTTTTTGACCGAAATGCAAACTACCAACTTGCATTACTCACTGCATCGATAGCTGGATTGGTTTCCGTACTGGCTATAGTTGTTTTGTTTAGAAGGAGTCATCCTTCTCAGCAATTCTAATGCAAGGTACACGATCACCAGCCTGCTATCAGCCAAATGCCACTGCCAATTTGAGTAGTTCCCTGCCCTATTCATAAGTATTTTTCGTGCGAACTTTGGTCCAATCCCCTTAACCCAATACAGAACTGTTTCATAACAAATACCGACACCCCGATCATGCAATTTACCCTCAACCTAGCTAAAACTAAGTGGATATCAGTAATTACCTTTGACGCGTTCTTTGGTTGGATCGAAATGCGGGAATGTGGTCACCTTGGCCTTCAGGCGTTTTTGCTCACCATCCAACTGCCCGATTTCGATATCGATGCCGGGTTCGCAATACGCTATATCAACACGGGCCAGTGCAATGGTCTTGCTCAGATAAGGCGACTTCATAGCAGAGGTCACAACACCTACTTGCGCCTTACCGATACGCAGGCAATCGCCATGCTGTGGAACAATGCCACCTTCGATTTCCAACCCAATCAATTTGCGATGTGGGTGAGCTTTACGTTCTTCAATAGCCTTGCGACCGATAAAATCGGCTTCCTGCGTCTTTAGTGGCACAGTAAAACCTATACCGGCCTCAAAAGGATCGGTTTCGTCGGAAAACTCATACCCTGCAAAGACGAGGCCTGCCTCGATCCTTAGCATATCCAGTGCCGCCAGTCCAAGCGGCACCATACCTTTGGGTTCACCTGCAGCCCAGATGGTGTTGAATACTTCTTCAGCATCTTTGGGATGACAGAACACTTCGTAACCAAGTTCACCTGAATAGCCAGTACGACTAAGCACGATTGGTGTGCCCTGTATGTCGCCAAGACGGGCAGTAGTGAACCGGAACCAACCAAGATCCTCAACAGTGGAATGCGTAGATGGCGTCCATAGAATTTCGGCAAGGATTTCCCGACTGAGCGGGCCCTGAACGGCGATATTGTGGTGCTGATCGGTTGAGGACTTGACCCAAGCGTTCAGACCATGCTTTTCCGCCTGATCCCGCAGCCATTTTCCAGAACTGTCACAGCCACCTATCCAACGAAAATTGTTATCGCCCAACCGGAATACTGTGCCGTCGTCAATCATGCCCCCGTGTTCATAGCACATGGCCGTGTAAACAATGCCGCCAACGCTGAGTTTTTTGATATTACGGGTGACGCATAGCTGTAACAACGCCTCGGCATCCGGGCCGGTCACTTCATATTTACGCAGTGGACTTAGGTCCATCACAACGGCTTTTTCACGGGCCGCCCAATATTCGGCAATCGCCCCGTAATTGCTCATTTGATTGGCTAACCAATAGCCATTATACTCTACAAATTCACGTGTGTGCTTAGCAAAGCACTTGTGAAATCCGGTTTCCTTTGTAGGTTCCACGTCCGCCTCCGGTGTTTTGCGCCAACCAATAGAGCGCTTAAAGTCTTCATTTTCCTTATACACCCGCACCTGAATATCGGTGGGGTTCCAAGCGTTAGTCGGGTCGATGTCACAAGGACATGCTGTTGAAACTGCGACAAGATCAGTCAATGCCCGCAGCAATACAAAATCACCGGGCCGCGACCAGGGGTCGTCGATAGTTAGAGCATGATGATCGTCGATCATCGTATTGAAAAAATAGTTAATCGACGGCCAACCAACGCGGGGTTTAATACCCCACGCCGCCAATTCAGTGTTTATATTGTCCGAACAGTTTATGTGGCCGGGGTAACCGGCGTCATCATAATAGCGTGGATAACACGACAACCCGTAAGCATCGTGGCGCCCGCAAGTATCTTGTACAACCTCAAACAGCGGCTCTTGATCAACGCTCCAGTATTTAGACATAATACCGGGCATCGGATATACACAGCCGGTCAGTGACCGTGTGGTTGTCATGTTGATATCGCGTTCGATACCGCGATCCAGTTCGGCCATCGAAAAGCACTGAAAATCTGTGCACTCGCGCCCCTGCACATCCATGATCTGAATAAACTGACCACTTCGCACTTCGTATGCTTTCGCGTTGCCGGGCTGAATATTATAATCTTGTAAAGCATCAGCCAATGGATCAGCTGGTTTAGCCCCACCTTTACCCTGAGAGGGATTGGCCCTACGCACATAAAGAACGATCTCGGTGGGCGCATTTTGCCCCCACGCGCTCATAGGCCCGCCTACGGCACATACAATTAATAAACCATCGGTGGATGCATAAAACCCAGCTGTTTCACCCGCCTTGGAGAATTCGGAAAACAAGCAAATACCATCGGCGCGGCCGATGTCAAAACCGGATTTTTTAAGCGCTGCCAAGATGCGCTTTCCTGAAAGATCTCCGATCGACAGTGCAGCCTGTAGGCCGACGGGTATATGCCCGCCAATAGCACCTATCATTGATGCATCCGATGATCCATCTGGCGCAAAGAACACCAGTTCAACCGACTGCAAACCTTCACGATCAACAATCGAGATTTCATCGCCTACTTCGATAGGCAAAGCCCGCGAACCGCCGCCAGGGATGACATAGCGTTCCACCCCATGCGGCAGTATCGGCAAGCCGGGGCTGCTGATACCATTGCGCTCAAAAGGCGTTTCAAAAACAGTTTTGATATTCACTAGCCAAGTCCTAAAACAATTTTGCGCTGAGCAGCCCATGTATTGATCAAATGATCAACGGCAAGGCCTATGAACGCGACACATAAGCCCAGCATAAGACCGTTCCCAATGCCTTGCTTGTCAGACAGCGCTTTTAAGATGTACTGCCCTAGATCGTCAGTGCCAATCATTGCACCAATAATCACCATAAACAGTGCGAATATAACAGTTTGATTGACCCCCAGCATGATGTGCGGAAATGCAAGCGGTATATCAATACTAACCCACCTTTGAAATGCCGTGGCACCCGACATCATTCCAGCTTCTTTAAGCGATGCGGGTACATTGCGGATACCTTCGATCGTGTAGCGCACAGCAGGAATGGTTGCGTAAATAATAACCGCGATCAACACCGAGGTATCCGTGACACCGAACAGCATGATCACCGGGATCAGATAGATGAAAGACGGGAATGTCTGCAACGTATCGCATGCCAGCAGTGCGGCCTTGGAAGCAAATGTGTATTGTGCGCAAACTGAACCGATGATCAGACCGATAGTGACAGAAATAATAACGGAAAACGAAGCCATATACATGGTGATCAGCGCGCGGTCCCACCATTCTGTTAATGCAATGAACAACAACAACCCACCAACAATCAAAGCCGATCTGATCCCACCAACTATATAACCGATGCCCATCACCAGCAGGAACGTAGCACTAACTGGCATCGCTAGATAAGCGTTTTTCATGGGCTGCAACACGTTGACGATCAAGCCACGGTTAAAGCCTTGCAGGCCTGCATACCAGTTATCAACCATCCAATCTACGCCGCTCTGCCAGAATAGTTCGGTTGTAATGCCCTTATTGTGCGGGATCAGATATAAATAATTGATCCCGTCTTGAAATATAAATCGGCCTAACAATGCCAGCGCAATACAACCCACGAAAAAACCCGCAAAGACCAACGCATATTTGTGCCGTTCAACAAAGCTTAAGTCGGCAAAATAGTCGGTTTGTTTGTTGGCGTAGGCCAATGAAAGTTTGTCCAATACCACAGCGATCAGTACAATGCATATACCCAACTCTAACGCCTGACCGATGCGTAACTGGTTCAGAGCAAGCAATAGGTTGAATCCTAGCCCCTTGGCACCGATAAACGACGCTATCACTGCCATGGCGAGGCATTGCATGATCACCTGGTTCACCCCGATCAGAATATCGCGCCGGGCAGTTGGCACTAACACCTTGAACAGAATCTGCTTATCATTGCTGCCGTTCATAAGACCGGCCTCGACAACTTCTACTGGTACCTTCTTCAATCCCAGAAGCGTTAAACGGATCATGGGCGGCGTGGCGAAAATGATGGTCGCAATGGCACCCGCATGGTCACCAAGACCAAAGAAAACCGTGACTGGAACCAAATATGAAAAATGTGGCATGGTTTGAGCAATGTTTAAAAGTGGTGCCAGTATAGCTTCAACGGCGTGGCTTTTGTAAGACAAAATGCCAAAAAGCAAACCCAACAAAACGGATAATGGGGCTGCGACCAAAACAAACGATAGTGTTTCCATAGCAGGATTCCATTGGCCGAACACTGAAATATAAACAGTTGCTGCCCCAGCCAAAAGGGCAAGATTTCGGCCATTTAGCGCATAACCCAGAATGACCGCACCGCCTGCGACAACCGTCCAAGGCAGCGCTGGCCAAACCGCCCACGGATTTTCCCGAATGAATTCCCAACTCGTGAAAGCAACAATTGTTTTGACACCGCCAACTAAGATTTCTCGGATAAATTCGATCATGAACAATATACCGCGTGAAAAACCCCTTGTCACTTCGCGCAACAGTGCCACTTCTTCATATTCTTCGATATGAGGATCATAAACCTCAATCGGGAACCAGTTGAACATCAGGTTCTCAGCAAAATCATTGATAATTCCGGGAAGCGGTGCCAGCAATGACGGGAACCGCCACAAAACGTTTGCTTCGTTTGGTTTCACCAGAATAACCAATGTAAAAAAAGCGATCAGCAATATAACAAATTGGCTAAGCTTACAGTGCTTGGTGAAAAAGCTTGTGTCCATATCAGGCACCCGCCTGAACATCATCATCTTTGCCAAACAAGATGTGAATCATCTTATCGCAATGGACCGATCCAATAATGTTGTTGTTTTTGTCCATGACACAAACCGGTTTAGTTTGGGCAAGCACTGCCTCTGCCACGGTTTCAATAATAGCGTCGCCTGAAATCGTCAGGTCGCTAAAATCAATCCCGTCAACGATCGGATCCATGACAGATTTTATTTTCAGCACTTTTTCACGTGGTACTTCTTCCGTGAACTTGCTGACATATTCGGTGGCTGGGTTCAAAACAATATTTGCCGGGGTATCGATTTGCTCGATCACACCGTCCTTCATAATGGCGATCCTATCGGCAAGACGTAACGCTTCTGCAAAGTCGTGTGTCACAAAAAGAATGGTCTTATTCAGCACACCTTGAAGTCGCAAAAATTCATCTTGCATCTCTTTGCGGATCAACGGATCAAGCGCAGAAAACGGTTCGTCGAGAAACCAGATGTCGGGCTCTACCGCCAGTGAACGTGCAATACCTACCCGTTGTTGCTGGCCACCGGATAGTTGTCTTGGAAAATAGTTTTGGCGTCCGTCTAGGCTGACCAGTTCGACCATATCCATCGCACGCTTCATCGCGTCACGCGTACTTATGCCCTTGATCTGCAAAGGAAACGCAATATTTTCCAAAACCGTCTTGTGTGGCAATAGCGCGAAACTTTGGAACACCATGCCCATCTTGTTTCTACGTAATTCGATTAGTTGTTTGTTGTTCATGGCCAACAAATCTTGGCCATCAATATGAATGTTGCCTGCAGTTGTTTCTGTAAGCCGGGAAATACACCGCAATAACGTTGATTTGCCGGATCCTGACAACCCCATCACAACCAGCATTTCGCCCTTGTAAACTTCAAATGACGCATCGTTTACACCGACAACGCAACCCGCTTCTTGAAACTTGGCCGCGTCAACATTGCCATTTGCTGCCCGCAGCATTTTGTCTGCGGTTTCGCCGAATATCTTGTATACCGATTCGCATTTGATAACCGGCTCATTTGACATCGTTTCACTTGGAGTTGGCATATGAATTATTCCGTGCAAGTTCTGTTAAGTGGTCGTGCATGCTTAATTTACTCTCAGGTTCATCCTAAACTCAAAGTATACCATTTTGCTATGCAATTTATGTAATCTCAGCCCCCCGCACGCTACTGCATGCAGGGAGAATTCTGTTTAGTGTTTATTCTAAAAACGCTTTCCATACACCTTCATGATCAGCCAACCATTTTGTAGCGGCGTCTTGATGGCTCATGCCGTCGATGTCTACCAAAGCAGCCATTTGACCGATGTCCGTTGACGAGAAGTCGAGCTTGGAAAAAGCCGAATACGCCGCAGGATGGGTTTTTGGAAATTTGTAATTAGCCGCTTTTTTCAGCCAACCCTTTGGTGACCCGCAAGCCCCATCACCACCGTCTGCTACACGGCATCCATCCGTATAAGCAGGGAATTCGATGAATGCAAAGCCTTCCGCATCAGTAAAGTTCGGTGTCCAGTTAAAGGTAATGATGCCTCGACCTTCTTTCTTGGCTGACGCCAATTCTGCCCAGATTGCATCGGCACCGCCGGCAAATTTTACAGTGTATAGATCGCCAAGACCAAGTGCTGCTAGGCGTGTCGGCATAAGATCACCGTGCCAGCTTTGCGGGCCTTCCAGCCAACGGCCTTTGCCTTCTGAATCTGCTGTAGCAAATACTTCAGAACAATTTTTTAGTGCTTCCCAGTTAGGCAAGCCGGGGCATAGATTGTCGTCGATCACATATTGAGGAACACCCATTTCTTCTAGCGTTGCGGCAGAATGTGTTCCTGCATCAATAATTCCGCCTTTGGCCATGGCATTGTAGAAAGATGCGCCAAAAGTAGATTGCCAAACTTCGTGTGAAATAGTTACATCGCCGATACGGATAGCCTCGTAGACAGCTTGGGAATCTGCCGGAACATATTCAACATTGTCTCCTAAGCTTTCAAAAATGCCGCCAATCACATAGGCCATAACGACCTGACTTGACCAGTTATGCGTTGGAATGACGATCGGCTCAGCCGAGTCCGCTGCCATTGCCTGGCTCCCGATCGAGGCTAGCCCGATAGCGGCAGCAGAAAGTGTGTTTCTAAGTTTCATGATATCTCCCGTTGATTTTATGTATTGGTTGCTCGAAAGCTACATCCCAAAAGCCCATCGGAACCTGACAATCGAAGTGTTAACATATTGTCAGGAGTCGCTGATTTCTCTGCATATAATTTTGATGGGCAAAGCCCTTGTATTATGATGGCAAATTTGATTAAATAATTTTTAATCAATATGTTACTCACTGGTACTGTTTCGAACGGTTAAAAAATTGACACGATATATACTTTATCGATGTTGAAACACGCCTGCATCTGCGGAAGGGAACATGGTTACAAATTACAAATTTCTTCCGCCACTTGATCACTTGCTTGCATTTGAAGCCGCGGCGTATTTTGAAAGTTTTGCCGCAGCATCCAGAATTCTGAATATCAGCGAGAGCGCAATCAGCCGAAAAACGCGCTTGGTGGAGTTGCATTTTGGTGTGCCGCTCTTCTTGCGCGGCCACAAATCCATTTCGCTGACACCACATGGGCGGCGCCTTTTGGATCGCATTTCACCTGCCATGCAAAATCTTCGGGATGCATCTAACGATCTCATGTCACGGCAAAATCGAAATGAAGTTTCGCTGGCGGCAACGAATTCCGTTGCTGCATTGTGGTTGATGCCCAGGCTTCGTAAGTTCAACACTCGGAACAAACAATTAAAAATAATGCTATTTGCGTCCGATAGCGATGCAGAATGCCTGGGCGAAAGTAATGATCTTGCTATTCTTCGCGGTGAAGGTAACTGGCCTGGTTACAAGTCAAAGTTATTGTTCGGCGAAAACATCTTCCCGATCTGCTCTCCGGCCTTTTTGAATCGCCAACCAAGGGCCGGCGATCTGGCCGAGCTGCCACAACTTCCACTCATTGATGTTTCCAGTGATCACACTGAATGGATGAACTGGGAAACTTGGTTTTCCGGACAAGGTGTTCAGGCTGATAACCCTGATGGTGTAGCAACATTCAATACCTACCCTCTCGCGGTGCAAGCTGCGGTGGATGGGCTTGGAATTGCGCTAGGCTGGGGTCATCTGGTTGATCATCTGTTGGAGACCGGCGCATTGATACGACCGGTAAAATCGTGCCAGACACGGACAACCAGCGGCTATTACCTGTTACGCCCTGAAAAGCAGCGCACGTTCCCCGAACGCCGCGTAGTCGAGGACTGGCTGCTAAAAGAAAGTGCCGCGCGCAAACGTTATGGCTGATCCGGTCTATTTTTGAGGTGTAAGCGGCCATTACAGCCGAAGGTGTTGTCAGAGGGGCGTTGTCAGACAAACTTGAGAACGCCTCAAAAGGCACGTCAACTTCAACATCATGCGACACAAAGATTGAACCACTCCGCGAGAGCAGTTGCACGTTTTTGCTTGAAGGATTGTCTGCTTTCTAAATGTCTCTCGTGATTAAAATGGTTGTCTATTTGTGCCTTCAAGCTCGGTGCGCAGTTCCTGAGAAATCAATTTTTCTGATGTTAACTCACCGCGAAGTTTGTTCTTTGCTCGCTTCTCTGCTTCAAAATGTTCGGCAAATCCTGCAAGCTCAATGCGCAGTTCCTGAGAAACCTGTTTTGCAGATACGAGATTACCCCGAAGTTCACTGTTGGATTTCTTCTCTACATCAAGTTGGCTATCAAGGTTCGTAACCTCCAACGAATGTTGGCTTGCAACCGACACTCTGCCCGTAATCGTCTCAAACACAAAAGACCCTACATCATAAATTGCTCCCCCGTTGAATGCGGAAAAACAAAAAGTAGCGAACGCAAGAAGAAGCACTAGATGGATAGGTGCTCCTGTTACTTTAAGAGGGTTCCAAATCCATTTTAGTAGTCTCATGTCAAACACCTATTTGAATGTTGCAAATCTATCTTTCGAAACAGCACCGCGGAGGGCGCTATTCCGGGAGTATTTCGCCCGACCCACCCATTTCGGAGGGCACGTCCTTCATCTTCGGCAAGCCGTCTTTAATCGGCAATACCGTGGACTCGTAGTGGACGTGGAGTGCCGGTTCGAACGACAGGGTCGGCAGAATGGCGGCGTAGACATCGGTGAAGTCGCCACCAGGATGGTCGGTCAGGATATGGCCACTGCATTTTGAGCAGGACTTCCGATGGCTGGCGTCAGTCTTCAAGTAGGTTTTAACGAACTCCTTGCCTTGCGTAAATGTCACTTGGTTTCGTTTCCAGAGGGTAAAAGCATTAACCGGGCCGGCGCTCCAGGCACGGCAATCTTGGCAGTGGCAATAACCCATAGCGAATGGCTCAC
>CAXMSA010000032.1:0-23417 GCA_964195605.1 uncultured Amylibacter sp. | reverse complement strand
GACTGGCTCTGATGCACCCGTCTCAATGCATTTCAGCAGATCCCGTATTTGGTTTTTCTTCGAAATGGTCATTATAGACGGTGCCCTTTGAAATATGTTGGTGCTGTCAGACTAATTCGAACTCGTCTCAAAATACCATAATTGCGAAAATCTAGGAAGCACAGATTTGGAACCACTCAGACAGAGCGGCACTGCGTTTTTGCTTGTAAGTCTGCCTGGTTTCGAGGTGTCTTTCATGATTAAAATTTGCGGTCAAATAAGGCGTAAAGGTCGCAATAATGACACGGATAATAGAGACAAAAATGCACATATAGGCATGTGATTGCCAAAAGCCGAAAAATTAATAAGGCGGCCTAAAGCAACGCGATGCCCAGTTCTTTTTCTTTCATCAAAAGTATCAGCTTATCTGACATCTCTTTGGTTTGCACCGGGCTAAGCGCGCCACCAACGCCCAATCGCCGGCCAAAGCGCCAATATAGTCCCGGCAACCATTTTCGGCTTTGCGGTTCATGTAGACGCAATAAAAATCCGTTAGACGGCTTAAGCGAAAACCATCCCCTATCCACGAGTGCTATATTGGACAGGCTGCATATCAGGTTATCCTGATCATCATATAATCCATCATGTTTTAAAATCAGCGCAGCATTTGCAAATCGAAAACTGGCCTGTGCCTGCCATAGGAAAGCAACACCCAAACCAAACAATGTAAGCTTTAATACCATCGAATGCATTGTATTTGAAAACGCAATGTTCATTATCACAACCGCACATATGCATAAGACTAAGATACTGAATATCCGCCGCCCCAAGTTTGGTTGGATTTTCAAGATGATATCAGACATAAGACCCGTTTCCTGCAATACACCCATCAAGTAACCCTGCACACACCATTTGCGCAAGCTGGAAACCGTAGTTTTTGCAACTTCGCAACAGAGTGTTCCGCAGACATTGCTTTCGATATATGGTCTTGCTGCCTATCTTAATTAAAAAGGAGTATCATCCAATGTCAGTACGCCCCGTGAAATCAACCACTATAGGCCAACATACAATCGAAGGTGCCGGTGTTGAGCTATACCGCGCTTTTGGTTTCCATAATCCAACCGAACTTGATCCGTTTTTGTTGTTTGACGATTTTCGCAACGATGATCCGGCCAAGTTTAACAAGGGTTTTCCCTGGCACCCGCACCGTGGCATTGAAACCATCACTTATGTTCTGGCAGGCACAGTTCAGCATGGTGATAGTTTGGGGAATGCCGGGGTTTTAGGTGCTGGTGACATTCAATGGATGACTGCAGGCTCTGGTATTATGCACAAAGAAATGCCGCAAGGAAA
Source organism: uncultured Amylibacter sp. (assembly GCA_964195605.1). GTDB lineage: Bacteria > Pseudomonadota > Alphaproteobacteria > Rhodobacterales > Rhodobacteraceae > Amylibacter. The sequence goes on along the minus strand of CAXMSA010000032.1, from coordinate 22,085 downwards.
CACCCAAGGCCAGATGCACGGGTTTCAGTTATGGGCCAACCTGCCGCGCGATTTGAAAATGACCGATCCGCGTTATCAAGATATATCAGCCACAGAAATCCCTGAAATTCTTGACGATGACGGCACCCGTGTAAAAGTTATCGTCGGTAAGTTTTGGGGAAAATCCGGCCCTGTAGACGGCATCGCAGCCGATCCGCAATATCTGGATATTTATGTGCCCCCCGGTGTCAAAAAGACTTTCCCTGTCGACACTTACCGCAAAGCCTTTGCTTATGTGTTTGAAGGTGCCGGTGCATTTGATTATGCCTCTACGCCGCGCGGGGTTCTGACTGAAAAGGAAGTTGCCGGTGCAGAATTGAACATCCGCGACCTGTCAGGCAACCGCACATTGGTAAACTTTGACACTGGTGATCATGTCACAGTGCAGGCAGGCGATGAAGGTGTGCGCTTTCTGCTTATTTCCGGCAAACCGATTGAAGAGCCGGTGGCCTGGCACGGGCCGATCGTGATGAACACGCGCGCAGAACTGAAACAAGCGGTTCAGGATCTGCAAAACGGAACCTTTATCAAGGCAGCCCACTAGGATGGTTTCATATATCAGCCGTAACTTTATTTGATGTCTTAAACTTATGAAATACGTTACTTATCAAAGATAAACGATACGGGTTTAAAGGCACTGTTATCGCAAGAACAGGAATAAAACGTTATGGATAATATAGAAACAATTGTCGCAGATCACTACACGGTCGGTAATCTGGACAAAAATATACGTGAAGGTCTTGTGGCAACAGGTGCCGATCTGGATCATTTGACTATAGAAGATTTGTCTGTGGTCGACGAGTTTCACATCGGCGGCAGAGCCGCTACCGATTATCTGATTAAGAAGATGGCTCTGACTGGTCATGAGAATATTATAGACATCGGTTCTGGTATCGGCGGGGCGGCAAGGCTTATTGCCTCACAAACAGGCTGCCATGTTTCAGGCATTGATCTGACCCCGGAATATGTTTCGGTGGCCCAAAGCCTGACTGAATTAACCCGTCTCAATGATAAAGTGGATTTTCAAACCGCAAGCGCTTTGGAAATGCCATTTGCCGCGGAAAGCTTTGATGCGGCGGTCACAATTCATGTGGCAATGAATATTGCAGACCGTGACGGTCTTTATAAAGAGACCGCACGGGTGCTGAAAAAAGGCGCAAAGCTTTGCATATATGACGTGATGAAAAAGGACGATGAAGCTTTGGAATTTCCCGTGCCATGGGCTGGCAGCCAAGTGTCCAGCCATTTACGCACCCCCCAAGAGGTGGTTACACATTTGCAGAATGCAGGTTTTTTGGTTGATGACATTGATGACCGTACAGAGTTTGCCTATGCTTATTTTGACCGCCGAATAGCGGCGGCATCAGGCAAACCTTCCCCGTTGGGGCCTCATTTGATAATGGGCGCTTCAGCAAAGCAAAAACTCACCAATATGAGGGCGAATTTGGATGCTGGGCGCATTGCACCGGTTTTGATAATGGCAACGAAGAAATAGCCGTTCTTAAAGGACGTCAAACCAATATAGCAAACCGACAAACCCAACTGTGAACAACAGCATACGCGCAGCAAGCTCTGCTAGCAGCAAGGCGCGTGCACGGCTACGGTCACGTTCCAGATCAACCCCGTCCAATTTGGACAGGCAAGAGCGGCGAATGGCCTTTAGGCGGCGCGGATCAACCTGGCCACGGCGTTTGGGGTGTTTTGTGCGGGCTTCGGCATCAAACAGATAAGTCAGTTCTTTTTCTAAGCCACGGGGTAGTTTTTTACCTAATTTTGACAGTAATCTGGGCAGTTTATGACCACGCAAACCAAATTTCCTGCCAATACGTCGACCTATTTCGGTTTGCACCGATTCTATAGATAATTGCATAATTTTATCCCCCAAGGATTTCCTTAGGTTAGGCAATCTGAATTTAGAATCAAGTTGAAATAAAACTTTTGCGCACGGGTGTTCCATTTCCAACCCATCGCCTTCGTCCTGATGGACAGCATGTATTGTAATATTTTACGCTGTACCTGATTGGAAAAAAGACCAAACTGATAGAAGGACGCTACTTATTAAACAGAACACTTTAATCATACTTCCCCAGACTAATCATGGGAAAGTATGTTATTGAGCTGTTAACCAGACCTAAAGCCGCATGTCTGAAATGATGCGAGTTTCTATTAAATTCGCCGGATCAAGCTTAGCTTTCTTTTTTATTACGCTTCGGTTTTTTTAAATCTTTGCGATAGCGGCCTTCCTGATGCTTGTTCAGCTTGGTCACTTTCTTTTCTTTCTTATCGCGGTACGGGTTTTTATCCGATTGTGACCGAATGAACAGACGAATGGGTGTGCCGGGCATATCAAAGCCTTCACGCAAACCATTCACTAGATAGCGTTCATAAGCGGTGGGCAATAGATCAGAATGTGAACACATCGCAACAAAAGTTGGTGGACGGGTCTTCACTTGTGTCATGTAGCGGATACGGATGCGCCGGCCACCAGGGGCGGGCGGCGGATGCATTTCCAACATACCTACCAGCCAGCGGTTTAGTTTTGAGGTGCTGATACGTGTATTCCAGACCGCATTCGCTGACATGATCGCTTTATGTAAACGATCAAGCCCCCTGCCGGTTTTGGCAGAGACTGTCACCAATGGCGCGCCGCGCAATTGTGGCAGCAGACGCGTGAATTTTTCGCTAATGTCTTTCAGCTTATCCTGTTTATCGGTCTCAATATCCCATTTGTTCACGGCAATCACCACGGCACGGCCTTCACGCTCTGCCAGATCGGCAATGCGTAAGTCCTGTTGCTCAAAAGGAATTTCCGCATCCAGCAGAACCACCACGACTTCAGAGAACTTCACCGCGCGCAAGCCATCAGAAACCGATAGCTTTTCCAACTTTTCCTGCACCTTGGCCTTTTTGCGAATGCCAGCCGTATCCCAGATACGGATTGGCACATCTTCCCAGTTCAGATTGATCGAGATCGCATCACGGGTAATGCCCGCTTCCGGCCCGGTCAGCAGGCGATCTTCTTGCAGAATTTGGTTGATCAGTGTGGACTTGCCCGAATTGGGTCGTCCAATCACCGCAATTTGCAGCGGTTTCTCTTTTGAGATGGTCCGTTCAGCCCCGCCACCATCTTCATCCACATCAACGTCTGTTTCAGGGTCGATTTGGCGGGTCTCAAACTCATCCGCAATCGGGCGCAATACATGGGCCAGCTCATCCATGCCCTCACCGTGTTCGGCGGACAATTGCACAGGTTCGCCCAAGCCTAAGGAAAAGGCATCATAATAGCCCTCTTCGCCCGCACGTCCTTCGGCTTTGTTAGCCGCCAGAATAACCCGGGCGGATCTTTTGCGCAGGATTTCTGCAAACACACGGTCGGCAGGCAAAACCCCGTCACGGGCATCAATCATAAACAGGCACACGTCAGCCATATCAACCGCACGTTCGGTTAATGCGCGCATACGGCCCTGAAGACTTTCGTCAGTGGCCTCTTCAAGCCCTGCGGTATCAATCACGGTAAAGCGCACGCCTCCAAGACGTGCGTCGCCTTCGCGCAGATCGCGGGTGACACCGGGTTGGTTATCAACCAACGCCAAACGCCTGCCAACCAAACGGTTAAACAAGGTAGATTTACCCACATTGGGGCGCCCGACAATAGCAAGTGTAAAACTCATGGAACTAGCCTCTTCATTTATGAAAGCCCTTACAGGGCAATTCACCTATTTGAAAGCTTGGATTTGCCCGTTTCCTGACAGAATATACATCACACCGTTCACAATAGCTGGTTGTGATGCTGCCCCGCCCGGTATTTTAACCGATCTCAAAGCTGCCCCTGTGCTGGCATTAAAGCTGCGAATATCGCCATCACTGCCCGCAACAATCAAGCGGTTGCCTGCCAAAACCGGGCCGTAATGCACGTTAGCTCTGCGCTGACGCTTGCCTTCTTTTATGTAACCGGGCAGTTTAACCGCCCAAATTTCGTCACCAGATGCGGCATCCAGGCGCTTTAGTTGAAACTTGTCTGTAATCACAAAAACAGATCCGCCTGAGACCCAGACAGGGCCATAAGCGCCATCGTTCACTGTCCAGTTACGCGCACCGGTCTCACGGTCGACTGAAATCAGGCGGCCAGCCTGATTAGCTGCGTAAACTGTGTTGCCGGAAATAACTGGATCACCGGAAATCGCCCCGACAAAGCCACGCGCCAGACCTTTGCCCCCGCCTGACACAGCCGCGCTCCAGAACCGCCCGCCGGTTGCGATGTTCACCCCGACAAGTTCGCCTGAAGGAAATGGAATGGCCGCAAAGCCCGGCAATCCCGCAGGTGTGCCCGCCCCTGACAGGCCTGTGGATGAACCACCACTGCGGACTTGCCAGCGGATACGGCCGGTTGCCAGTTCCAGTGCCACAGCCTTATTACTCAGGTTCACAGCAATTGCCACACCATCGATGACCAACGGTGCCGATGAAATCGCCGCATTGGTTTTGTGACGCCACGCTATACCGCCCGAGGCCGGATCAATCGCAATCACTTCACCAAAACCAGTGGTGGCAATCAACTGGCCATTGCCATATGCCAAACCACCACCTGAAATTTTACCGTTCTTATCCCATGCCGGGACCAGATCACGAGACCAAAGCGGCGCGCCGCCTAAACTAAAGGCACGCACATGGGCGTTTGCATCTAGCGTATAAATACGGCCACCCGCAATAATTGGATCAGATGTCAGGTGGTTTTTCTTACCATTGCCCGCACCTATATTCTGGCTCCAAACCTTGGTCAGCGCGGTTGCTAAAGCAGGATGAGAAACCCCGTGCAATGTATCGCCGTTCTTATGGGTCCATTGCGTATAATTCTGTGTTGCAGGTGCTGAAAGCTGTGTTACGGCAACGGCCGCGTCTTGGGCTTCCTGCTGTTCTATCAAGGGACGTATATCCAGTCTTTCGCCAGACAGTATTGGCTCTTTTTTTGCACAAGCGCTGATCGCAAGACCAACAGCAAGTGTCAAAATCAACGTATTTTGGTGCGCCCCGCGTATGCCCATGTCAAAGAACTTTCTATTGCCTGTTATATTTTGCCTATTGTGCAGTTTCAGTGCCAGAAAGCAACTGTGATATAGCGGGTATTTCACCGCCCAAGGAAACCAGAAGCTGAACCACACGCTGGCGCATTTCACGCGAGATATCCGGTTCATTTAAGAGTTGGCTAAGCTGTGCAATCGCACCCTCAGTATCGCCGACCTCCAATTTTGCCACCGCAGTTTGTTCCAATGCCAGCGGGCGAAATCCGTTACCCGGTGTGGCCAGAATACCCAAAGCTGCCATGCGTTCGCTTTGATCCATATCTTTACCACGTAATATCAAGACCTTAAAACGGGCCATATCACGGTAGATTTGTGGGGCAGCGGCATTATCTGCAAGTGTATTCAATACAGTTACAGCGGCCTGTTTTTGCCCATCCTGAACCAAAACCGTCGCTTTTTGCAGGTTGATCAAAGCAGATGCAGCCTTTGCATCTGTTGCAATGTTTTCAAGTGCTGCAACCTGATCTGCTGCATTTGTATTAGCCAAGGCGGCTGCAATAGCATCACCGCGTGCCTGTGCCGCGGTTTCGGCCTGACTTTTCGACCATTCCAGATAGGCAGCACCACCCACGGTCAGGACAATAAGAGCCCCCGCAATCCAGCCGTATTTGCGATAATAGCCATAAAGCTTGTCTTTACGAACCTCTTCGGTGACTTCTTCAATAAAACTATCGGTTTCGCTCATGGGGCAGGCCTTTTGGTATTTTGGCGGACACTACAAGGAAATTGTGAGGAATGCCAAGCCAGATTAAACGTTTAAATGCTTTCCTTGGACTTATAAGTGTGTTCTTCGGCAGGAAAGGTACGATCGCGCACTTCATCAGCGTAACGCATTATCGCATCACGCATCATTTCTTCCATATTGCCATAACGTTTGACGAATGTGGGTACCCGCGGAAACAGACCGATCATATCTTCAAACACCAGAATTTGGCCATCGCATTCGGCGGATGCACCAATGCCGATGGTGGGAATATCAACAGCTTTCGTGATTTCATTAGCCAGATGCACAGCGACCCCTTCAACCACAATCGCAAAAGCGCCTGCGGCCTCAACCGCTTTGGCGTCATCTATGACCGCTTCGAACTGGTCTTTTTCACGCACTGCCTTGAACCCGCCTGCGGTGTTCATCTGTTGCGGCATCAAGCCGATATGGGCCATCACCGGAATGCCGCGTGTGGACAGGTAAGCAATGGTGTCAGCCATTTCACGCCCGCCTTCCAGCTTGATCGCGGTGCAATTGGTTTCCTTTATCATCCGCGCAGCATTGCGAAACGCCACCTTGGGGCCTTCTTCGAAACTGCCAAAGGGCATATCCACCACAACCAAAGCCTTATCGGCGCCGCGCATCACCGCCTGCCCGTGCATAATCATATGTTCCATCGTCACACCCAAAGTGTTGGGCATGCCGTGGATCACCATGCCCAGACTGTCACCCACAAGGATCATATCGGCCTGTTCATCCACAAGATGGGCCACATGTGCTGTATAGGCGGTCAGGCAGACCAAAGGCGCGCCACCTTTGCGGGCGCGAAACTCGGGCACGGTCATTTTTTTCTTTTTCGCTTGTGTTTCTGATGCCTGTTCAGGATCAGAGGCTGCAAGTTTTTTGGATAATGTGCTGGTTGTGGACATGGGAGGTTCCCCTTATAGCGTCAAAATTATCATATCGTTTATATAACAAGGATTTTCGGAACTTACAGTCAAGTAATAAAATAACACGTTATTTAAAAAGACTGTCTTTTAAAAATCCATGTAAACGCATCTTGCAGCCTCATGCTGTTGCGCGTAATCTCTCGCAAATAAATATCCTTATAGTTGCACTATGCGCAGCTCTTTATCCAGGAAATACTTATGCGTCCGGTACCTATTTTTCTTGCGTTATCCATTTGTCTTGCCATTGCGGCATTCATTTTCAAAGGCACGGGTACAGAAACCGAAGAACAGGTAACAGTCACATCTGATAATACGGTAGAAGCGTTCCCGCCGGTATCAGTCTTGGTCCAAAAATCCGTGGCACAAACTGTCACCAACGGTATTGTATTACGTGGCCAAACCGAAGCTTTTCGCCAGATTGTGGTGCAGGCAGAAACAAGTGGCAAAGTAATCTCAAAGCCATTGCGCAAGGGAACACTGGTCACCGAAGGCCAGTTATTATGCTCATTGGAAGTCAGTACAAAATCGGCTGATCTAGCAGAAGCCAAAGCCCGGCTTTTAGAAGCCAGTGCCAATAATAAAGGCGCGCGTGGGCTGGTGCAAAAGGGCATTATTTCGGAAACCGCCGCATTTGCACGGGAAGCGGCTTTGGAAAGTGCCCAGGCGAATGTTGATCGTGCTGAACGCGAATTGCATAATCTAAGCATCAAAGCCCCGTTTTCCGGATTGCTTGAGTCTGATACGGCTGAATTTGGTTCTTACATGCAACGCGGTTCAGCCTGTGCCACAGTTTTGCAACTTAACCCGATGAAACTGGTGGGCTTTGCCACTGAAGCACAGGTGGCACGGATTATGATGGATGCAACCGCAGGCGCACGACTGTTATCGGGGCAAGAGGTGCACGGTAAAGTGACATTCGTGTCGCGCCGTGCTGACAGCATCACTAAAACCTTCCGTGTGGAAGTGACCGTTCCCAACAAGGATGATAGTCTGCGTGATGGCTCTACCGCCGACATCTTCATCGCCCTTTTGGGTGTAAAAGGGCATTTACTTCCGCAATCCGCCCTGACCCTTAACGGTGAAGGGGTCTTGGGTATTCGCGCGGTTGCGGATGGCAAAGCCAAGTTCATGCCTGTTAATATTATCCGCGATAGTGCTGAAGGCATGTGGATTTCGGGCTTACCTGCGCAAGTGGATATTATTGTCGTGGGCCAGGAATATGTAACAGACGGGCACCAAGTGGCCGTGACCTTTAAAGAGGGTAGTTAAGCCATGGTCGGGATCGTCGATTGGGCTGCCGGGCGCGCCCGTATGATTATTATCTTTGTCCTGATGTCACTGGCAGCGGGAACAATGGCCTATATCGGCCTGCCCAAAGAGGGTGAGCCGGATATTGACGTGCCATTCCTGTTTGTATCCGTTCCCTTCCCCGGCATTTCGGCCGCAGATTCGGAAAAACTACTGATCAAACCACTGGAAACCGAGCTGAAGCAACTGGAAGGCTTGAAATCCATGTCGGCTACGGCGGCAGAAAACTATGCCGGCATTGGTCTGGAATTCGAATTTGGCTGGGATAAGCAAGCGGTTCTGGCAGAGGTGCGTGATAAAGTTAGCCAAGCGGAAGCAGATTTTCCCGACGGTGCTGAGCAATATACCATCAACGAAGTGAACTTTTCGCAATTCCCTATTCTAGTGGTTTCTTTGTCAGGAGCCATCCCCGAACGTACCTTGTTGCGTGTCGCCAAAAGGCTGCAAACCAAGCTAGAGGGACTTTCGCCGGTGTTGGAAGCGGCTTTGGCCGGACACCGCGATGAAATGCTGGAAGTTCTGATCGATCCGTTGAAGCTGGAAGCCTACAACGTGACTGCAGGCGAGTTACTGGATGTTGTGCGTAACAACAACCAACTGATCGCAGCAGGCGAGATTGAGACCCAAAGCGGGGCTTTCGCCGTTAAAATCCCATCTTCTTTTGATGAAGCTCAGGATGTTTACGACCTACCCGTCAAAGTAAACGGCGACAGTGTTATCACCTTAGGGGATCTGGCGGAAATTCACCTGACCTTTGAAGACCGCAAAGGTACCGCACGTTATAATAGTGAAGCCACAGTTGCCCTGCAAATTGTCAAACGCAAGGGTGCCAATCATATTGATACCGCACAGCTGGTGCGCACCACTGTTGCAAACGAAATGCAAAACTGGCCGGATGAGTTGAAACAAGCAATCCGCGTCGATTTCACACTGGATCAATCCGAACAAGTTGCCAGCATGATCAGCCAATTGGAAGGCTCAGTTCTGACCGCTGTATTACTGGTGATGATCGTGGTTCTTGGGGTTATGGGCGTGCGTTCAGCCCTGCTGGTTGGCTTTGCCATCCCCACATCCTTCCTGTTGTCCTTTGCTTTTATGGCCCTTGCCGGGCTTGCGATATCCAACATGGTGATGTTTGGCCTGATCTTGGCTGTAGGCATGCTGGTGGACGGGGCCATTGTGGTGGTGGAATACGCCGACAAACGTATCAACGAAGGTGTTGGCCCGATGCATGCCTATGTGGCGGCTGCCAAACGTATGTTCTGGCCGGTCATCTCATCCACCGCGACCACATTATGTGCGTTTTTGCCAATGTTGTTCTGGCCTGGTATACCAGGTGAGTTTATGCGCAATTTGCCGATCACCCTGATCTATGTTTTATCCGCATCGCTTTTGGTGGCACTGGTCTACCTGCCGGTTGTCGGCGGGGTCGCGGCGCGGTTTACACGGATGCTGGAAAATATCTCTGATAAATTGCGTGGTTTACATATCTTCATACGCCTTATGCTTTTTATTGCGGTTGCGGCAGGTTTAATCGGGGCCGCTATGCTGGTGGTTCATGGTATGAAAATCGCGATCATCGGGGCAATCCTTGCGTGTTTTGCTATTTCGGCGGTTGGCGGCTCTATTATGCATAAGCGGGAATATGTGAAACGTGACCGTTCCAAACGTACGCTTTTCGGGCGTTTCACAAAAGCCATTGTTGATAATCCTGTGGTGCCTGTTTTGGTGATTATCGCCACAGTTCTATTCGTCAAATCTGTTTTGATGGTTTATGCAGTAAATGGTAAAGGCACTGAGTTTTTTGTCGAAACGGAACCTGAAAGCGGCATCATTTATGTGCGCGGTCGTGGCAATATGTCTTTAGATGAAAAAGATGCGCTGTTGCGGCAGGTCGAAAATAAGATCATCTATGTTGCCGGGGTTAAGTCTGTTTTTTCTTTCGCTGGCGAAGGCGGCATTGATCAAAATACCGGCGGCACACAGGCCCCGCTTGATACCATCGGGCAAATTCAGTTTGAACTGGATGGCTGGAAAATTCGTGGCACGGGAACCGGCAAAGGCATCTTGGATGATATCAGCATAGCCATGGCTAACACGCCGGGTATCCAAACCGAAATACTGGTTGAGGAACAAGGCCCGGCAACAGGCAAGTCGGTCAAATTGCGCCTGAAAGGCGATAACTGGGACAAGTTGATGGATGCCGCCGATATTGTGCGGCGCAAGTTTGACGCTTGGGATGGGTTAAGAGACATCGAAGACACCCGCCCCCTGCCCGGCATCGACTGGCAGATCAATGTGGATGTGAAAGAGGCCGGGCGTTATGGTGCCGATGTGGCCACTGTTGGGGCAATGGTACAACTGATCACCCGCGGGTTGTTACTGGATACCATGCGGGTAGACAGCTCTGAAGAAGAGATCGACATTCGTGTGCGGGTACCTGAAAAAGACCGCCTTCTGTCTACACTTGATACCTTACGGGTGCGCACCTCTTCGGGTCTCGTGCCTTTGTCAAATTTCATCAGTCGCAAGCCCGTGCGCAAACTGGGCCAGATCAACCGCATTGATAGCGCCCGTTACTTTGATGTGAAAGCGGACGTGCTGGAAGGCATGAACTCAAACGCGGAAATCACCAAACTGACCACATGGCTGGAAACTGAGGCAGAACTGCCCAAAGGCATTGAATGGGAATGGAAAGGCGGGCAGGAAGATCAGACAGAAAGCCAGGACTTTTTAGCAAAAGCCTTTATGGGCGCGCTGGCCCTGATGTTTGTTATCCTTCTGGCGCAATTCAACAGCTTTTATAACTCAGTTCTGGTGTTGCTGGCGGTAGTTTTATCCACTGCGGGTGTGTTGATCGGGATGATGGTGATGGGCCAAACCTTCTCTGTTATCATGACCGGTACCGGCATTGTGGCCCTTGCAGGCATTGTGGTGAACAACAATATCGTGCTGATTGATACCTATCAGGAATATTCACGCCGCATGCCCAAGCTGGAAGCGATTGTGCAAACCGCAGAGGCCCGCATTCGCCCGGTGATGCTAACCACCATCACCACAATGGCAGGCCTTGCCCCGATGATGTTCGGCCTATCCATCGACTTTGACGCGGGCAGTTACAGCATAGACGCACCCACCGCATTATGGTGGAAACAACTGGCCACAGCGGTGGTTTTCGGGCTTGGCATCGCCACGGTTCTAACCCTTGTGCTGACCCCTGCCTTGCTGGCATTGCGGATCTGGGTCACAGCTATTATCAAACATCTTTACGCACGCATGCAAGTAGGCAAAACCGGTAAGGTATTGCTGAACCTGCACGATACTGCCTATGCGGATATCGCACAGTAACCGCCATCTTACTTTGTAACAATAAAAACCATTTCGTGACACCAGCAAACATTTCGTGACATAGGTAAATAACCCCGTTTATTTATCTCATAGATTGAAATACGTTGGAGACACCCATGTTCAAATTTAACATCACTGCTTTATCTTTAGCCGGATTAACGGCTCTCGCATCACCTGCCCTTGCTGCCAGCAACGGCGAACGGATCACCGTAACGGGCGAAGCCATCGATACATGGTGTTATTATTCAGGCGTCATGGGCGGGCCGGACGCGGTTGTGGGGGCAGCACACCATACTTGCGCTTTGTGGTGCTCCGCAGGCGGTATCCCGGTCGGGCTTCTGGCCGAAGATGGCACCGTTTACATGGTACTGAAAATTGAAGATGATGACACCAGTAATGGCGGCGGCACACAGCTTTCGATTGCCAGCCATGCCATTACCGCAGACGGCATGTATTATCAACGCGACGGGATCAATTACCTTGTCGTTTCAAAAGTTGTCAGCGATCTGGGCATTACCAACCTTAATCACGAAGATTACGGCCCAGTGCCGGGCTTTGCCATTCCGGAGCCGAAATAATGAAAAATATATTCGTTTCAGCCCTATGCGCCGCCGCCAGCACCACAACACCGATTTTAGCACAAGACTTTTCCGCGGGTTCCACCGCCAAATCATGGGATCTTTATGCCGAACAAAAAGCCTATTTTAAAGCCAAAGTAGTTGACCCGCTTTGCATCTTAACAGGCAGTTGCCCTGATAATTGCGGCGACGGCAGACGTCAGCTTGCGCTCTTGCGCATAAGCGATAACGTGATGGTCATACCACTAAAAAACAGCCAGGCCGCGTTCACTGGGGCTGCAAATGAATTGCACCCGTTTTGCGGCAAAGATGTTGAGGTCGACGGGCTGTTGATCGAAGATGAAGACCTGTCAGCCAAGAACCTCTATCAAGTGCAAAAAATTCGCGCTATCGGGGATAAAAAATGGACAAAAGCCAATCGCTGGACAAAAGACTGGCGTGCCGCAAACCCTGACGCCAAAGGCAAAGGCCCTTGGTTTCGCCGCGACCCCCGTGTCAAAGCCGCGATTGCAAAAGAAGGCTACACTGGGCTGGGTCTGGAAACCGATGAGGCGTTCATCAAGGAATGGTTTGAATGAAGCGCTACTTGTTAGGGCTGCTGTTATGTTTTGCAGGCAATCAAGTGCTGGCCCACGGCACTGTGGTGCACAAAAACAATACCGAAGTGCTGCAGCACGACCAACAACAACCCATTGCAACAGGGCCTGTTCTGCCGTTTGACCTGAAACTAGGCGGCGCGTTTACGCTAACCGATCAAACCGGGGCCAAGCGTAGCGAAATGAACCCTGACGGACATATGCAACTATTGTTCTTTGGCTATGCCAACTGTCAGGCGATCTGTTCGGTCGCCTTGCCCCTGATGGCTGATGTGGTTGATGATCTGGCCGCGCACGGCCTGCCGTTAACCCCGGTGATGATCACCGTTGATCCTAAACGCAATACAGTTGCCGCTATGGGGCCTGCACTGAAAAAACACCACCCTGACTTCGTCGGCCTGACAGGCAGCTTACCAGAATTGCAAACCGCCTATGATCTCTATGCGGTTGAACAAAAGGTGGTCTTCACCGACCCCGAACTGGGCGACATATTCGCCCACGGCAGCCACATCTACCTGTTGGATGCTAAGGGCAAATTCCTGACACTGCTGCCGCCCATTCTATCAGCGGATCGGATTGTGCAAATTGTACAGAAATATGCGAATGCGGGGTCTTAGGTGCTGCCCTGAACCCGCAACATCATGAAAATCTCATCAATATCCCTGCCCTCATGGCGCAGCCCCGCAGGGATATAGCCAACTTGGGAAAAGCCCTGCTTAAGGTAAAACTGAACCGCCATCAGATTTTCAACACTCACCGTTAGTTCAATCTGGCTAACCCCTATCTGGCTTGCGTATTGTGTGATCTTGCTAAGTAAACGCGCTGCAAGCCCTGTGCCACGCTCGGACTTACGCACATAAACCATAATCACCGTCGCACGATGCGCCATTTTACTGGGTCGGTTTGGCATCAATGCCATTATTCCAACAGGCTCATCATCTTTGAATGCCACAAAAACCGTACAATCCGGCATGCGCAACAACCAGTCTTGTTGCGACAAGCCTTCCCAGTCCCGTGCATGGCTAGCGAAGTTTTCAGGCTCATTAAGCAAGGCTTCCAGACGGATAGCCTTGAACACATCAACATCCGCATTGTTGATTTTTTTAATCTTCATAAGATCGTTATCGTTTCAAATGATTTAAAGATTCTATAAGCTGTATCTCCATATGCGGCAACATCCGCCCTGTAATCGAGCCGGAGGGCACCTTGCCCACGACCACAAACCCCATTGCCTCATAAAATGGCACCGCAAAAGGGTCGGCATCAAGGTAGAGTTTTATCAATTGATTACCCTTTGCCAGCGTCAGGATTTTATCCCAAAGCAACTGGCCAATCCCCTGCCGTTGCCAGTCAGGATCAATAAAAAAATCGCCAATTTTACCGACTGAGGTTTGGCCATCTATGATCAAGCTTGCATATCCGCAAAAAACGTCACCCTGATGCGCCACCCAGTAATTTCCAGAAGATAAGGCCTGCTCGGTGATGGTTAACTCATCACGGCAAGCCGCCATAAACGCATCATCATACCCGTTTGACTGTTTTGAACGCAGTGTTAATGCGGTCAACCTTGCCGCATCTTCCAGCCGCGCGGGTCTAAGTTCAGTCTTCACATCAAAGCCTTTATTGTTATTCCACGTCAGTCTCTGAATGTATCACAGCACGGGTTTGCGTGTCTAGGTAGTGGCAGCCTTAGGCGGATCAACCTCGTCAATCACCGCCCCTGCCAGATTACCGTCTGGCCCCACAACCTCTACCTTGCGCCGTGCAATTTTTAAATCATTTTCAGCAAATACTGTACGTAAGCGGTGATAAATTTCACGACGTATCACAAACTGTGCCCGTGGCAGACATTTGAATTTGACCCGCATCACAAGGGCGGAATCGTCATCGACATAATAAACACCCTGGCTTTTCAATGGTTCTATAAACTTAGGCCCGTGTTCGGGATGTGCCATAAATTCAGCCCCAACCATTTTGACCAGTTTCTTGAATTTCAGCGGGTCGGTATCCGGCTCCATCCGAAACGGCATCTTGTAAATCACCCATTCGCGGTTGTGATTGGTGACTTTTTTCAGCTCGCCAAAAGGAATGGTAATCACCGCACCACGGTGATGGCGCAACTGTAGTGAGCGGATCGAGATCGACTCCACCTCACCCCGGGTTTCTTTATCCAATTCAATATATTCACCAACCCGAAATGCATCATCGGCCAGAAAAAAGATGCCTGAAAATATATCACGCACCAACGTTTGTGCACCAAAACCAATAGCGATACCAACAACCCCCGCAGAGGCGATAAGCAGTCCGATATCAACCCCAATGGCTGAAAGCGAAATCATCAAAACGATGATTGCCAGCAGGCCCAGAAGCACGTTGCGGAACAACGGCACCAATGTGTCCAGCCGCGATATAGGGGGTGCATCCGGATCAGCATCTTCAGAGCCCACATTAGTGCGGGCTTCGGTGTGAAGGGCCGCTTTGATCAGCCGCCATATCATATAGCCGATCAGTATCGTGATCACGATATCAAAGCCGGCACTGGCCCAGACCGGGGCTTTTTCACCTTTGGTAAATTCCAACAGATTAATGCCCCAAAAGCCGAAGATAATAAAGAATGCCACAGTGCCATAGATAATCCGCCACGTGCTGTGCAGCACCTCTTTATAACGTTTGCCAGACATCGTTGAGGTATCCAGAAAGCTGCTAACCAGCTCTCCGCCAAAACGATCAAAAATAGGTAACGTCAGAAACACAATTAATGTGCCCAACGGCCCATAAAGCTGGTGTTGCCCGCGTTCCAGCCAATGCAACAACCAGTAAGTCCCAATGCAAAAGATATAAACCGACATTAGCCAAGGCAGCATATTGGCTACTAAATTCAACGATACAGCTGGTTGCCATTCTTCACCCTCCAACGTAAAATGGGCTGCTTTCTGGATGGCGGCATAATTGCGCACCACACTATAGACAAGGTAGATCGTGATGCTTGCCCCGGCAAAGGCCACAGAGACAATTGCGGGGGGAAACCCAAAACCAAGATTCAAGAATGCACCACCCAAAAGCCAACCGATCAGGCCGATCAACACGCTTTTACGCAATCTCGCATGAACATTACATGCAGCATTATCGGTTAATGAGGTAATGCGGATTTGCTTCAGGTCGGGGGCAAAAACCCTGCGCGACAGTAAAATCACAACCCAGCTCCACCAGACACCGTTGGTGTAAATCCAGGTCATCCCCATCAACGGGCCAAGTTCAGCGTCTAAAAACGGTATCGCCAGTTGGGTGGTAAATTGAAACGTAAAAATCGGCAGCATTTCAACCAGCCCCAACGACACAGTGCGCGATAAGCGGCTCCAGTATCTTGCGTCAGTGACATTTGCCAACATGAAACGCAGTTTACGGGTGAGATATGTGACAACTGCGCTGGCAGCAAAGCCTATGAAGATCAAGATCAGGACCGCAATCACCATCCCCACAAAACCCGCCTGCGCAGAGGCCATTTTCTTGCGGTAATTGCCCAAACGATTATCCAGATGCGCAATGCGGTCTGCCCAGCGCATGGTGCGCGTGGCAATCCTGTCCGACATATCTGACAGGCGTTGCTTTACCAGCATGAGAAAGTCAATTTCTTCCGCCAATGCATCTGCCTGTTCACGGGCTTGGCGTTCCAAGTCGTCACGTAAGACCGCCCGCAGCTCTGTATCCGTTAATCTGGACAATAGACCATCTATGATTGTCGGGGTCAAAACCTCGGGAATTTCCACACCCGTAGTCGGCGCACTATTTTTTGAAGCCGATAAAAACTGGCCTTGCGACCATGCGGTTGTCGGCATGAGTAGCAAGAATAGGGCAATACAAAGGGGCAGAAATACCGATATTGCAGCGCGCATTGGTAATCTGGCAATGGCATTCACATGGCAAGTTTTTGATAAAGGTTGTTCACAAAAAGCGTTCTGAATATTCATAAGCCGCACCTATTATATAAAACCCAGCTTACTTCAGAACAAACCTATCCGTAAATATGATAACATAAACTTCGCTATAAGTTGATCAAGCGACATCTTCATCCGCCAGCTGGCGATGCCACATTGCAGCATAACGGCCATTTTTCACCAGAAGTTCGTCATGTGTGCCCTGTTCAGTCACATGACCGGCCTCCACCACAATGATCATATCCGCTTCCACCACAGTGGATAACCGGTGCGCAATGGTGATCACCGAACGCCCCTGCCCCATCTGGCGCAAGCTTTCCTGAATGTCGCGTTCAGTTTCAGTATCCAGTGCCGAGGTTGCCTCATCCAGTAGAAGGATTGGCGGGTTCTTCAGCAAAGTACGCGCAATACCCACCCGTTGTTTTTCACCACCTGACAATTTCAACCCGCGTCCGCCCACAGTGGTTTGATAACCGTCCGGCAGGCTCATCACAAAATCGTGGATTTTAGCGGCTTTTGCAGCTTCAACAATCTGGGCCTGTGAAGCTCCCTCACGCCCATATGCCACGTTATAACCGATGGTGTCATTAAACAGCACAGTGTCTTGTGGTACTATACCAATCTGGCCGTGCAGGCTGCTTTGGGTAATGTCACGCACATCTTGGCCGTCAATCTGCAAAGCACCAGTGCCAACATCATAAAACCGGAACAACAACCGACCGATGGTCGATTTACCTGAGCCGGACGGGCCGACAATGGCCACGGTTTGCCCGGGATTAACGGTTAGATTGAATCCCTTCAAAATCGGGCGTTCGGCATTATAGGCAAAGTCGACATTATCAAACACCACTTCGCCACCTGAAATAACCAGATCTTTGGCATCCATTTTATCAGTAACTTCGGCAGGTTGTTCTAAGAGCTCAAACATCTCGCCCATATCAACCAATGCCTGACGGATTTCACGGTAAACCGTGCCCAGAAAGTTCAGTGGCATGGTAATCTGGATCATGTAGGCGTTAACCATGACAAAATCACCAACGGTCATATCACCGTTTTGCACCCCAATGGCGGCCATAACCATGACCAGTATCAACCCGATGGTGATGAAAAACGACTGGCCAAAATTCAGAAAACCCAGCGTGTAATTTGTTTTCAGCGCCGCCTCCTCATATCCACGCATACTTTCATCATAACGCATGGCTTCGCGTTCTTCGGCTGCAAAATACTTCACGGTTTCAAAGTTCAGCAGGCTGTCGATGGCTTTCTGATTGGCATCCGCATCAAGATCATTCATCTGTTTGCGAATACGCACCCGCCATTCCGTGACCTTGAAGGTAAACCAAATATAAAGCCCGATAGTGACAACCACCACGGCCAGATACCAGATATCGAAGAGGTAAAACAAAATGCCGCCAACGAACATCAGTTCCAAAATCAGCGGGCCGATGGAAAACAGCATGAAACGCAAAAGAAATTCCACCCCCTTCACGCCACGTTCAATAATCCGGCTTAGACCGCCGGTTTTGCGTTCAATATGATAACGCAAAGACATGCGGTGAATATGGCGGAATGTTTCCAGTGCCAGTTGCCGTAACGCGCGCTGCGCCACGCGGGCAAAGATCACGTCGCGCAGCTGGTTAAACCCTACGCTCATCAAGCGCATAACACCGTAAGCAACAGTCAGGCCAACCGCCCCAGCGGTTAGCATAAAGATGGTATCGGGTTCGCCGTATTCAGGGGCTAATGCATCCACCGCCCCTTTGTAGAAAAACGGCGTCATTACTGCGATGGTTTTGCCAACAAATAAGGCCAGAAGTGACAGGATAACACGGGCTTTAACCCATGACTTATCGGCAGGCCACAAATAGGGCATGACCTTGTGAATAACTTTTACCGCTTGTTCTTTGTTAACATGCGTTTGGGTGATGATAGATGCCAAAAAACTGTCTCCTGCCCAATGTACTTAGGGCCGACAGATAAGATTGACCAGTGTTAAAGTATTTTAGTTTGGCAGATCAAAAACCTGCCCCGGGTAAATCAGGTCAGGGTCTTTGATACGATCGCGGTTGGCCTCATATATCTGCACATACCGTATGCCGCTGCCATAGCGTTTCTTGGCCAATGCCCAAAGTGTGAACCCCGGTTGTATTGTGATATTTGACTGCGGACTTTCGGCACTTGCAACAAGGGTTTGCGCTGCTTCACGTTTAAACGGGCTTAATACACGTTGGGTTACAGCACCGGCACTGTTAACACTATCCACCCGCAATGCATAAAGCCCCGCCGGCACATCAGAAAGAATAATCTTCCACTGGCCGCCATCTGCCACCTTTTGAATATCCGCAGGTTTATTATCCAGATAAATTCGCACGAAACCATCACTACTGCCACGACCCGATATAACCACATCGCCCAGATTATCATAAACAATCGTATCAAGTGACAAAGGTTTCACCACGGGCGCACTTGTCGCAATCACAGGCTCTGCGCTGCTTGCGCTCGCGGTGTTAGCAGTTGAAACTTCGGGGGACAGGGGCGGTTCTATGATCTCAACAGTATCGGTGTCTGCTTTTGCCACCACCAATTTCGGGGCCTCTACGGCTTTTGGTTTCAACGGCATGACCAGCACTTTATCAACCGAAGCCACATCTTCCCCGGTTTCCTGTTTTTGCAACAGGCTTAACTCACGCGGTTTGTCAGAAGGCTCTAAATCCAGCAAAGCCACGAATGCACCGGTTACATCCGCCACAACCCGCCCCACAACTTTGCCCTCAAGAACCAATTCAACCGTTGACCCGGGGGCTGCGTGACCTGCCACAACCGTAGCACCAACCTTATCCACGCGGATCAGATCAAAACTGGGGGGGACAGGCTTGGTCGCAACAGCTTCAGGCACGGGCGGCACTGCTTCTTCTTGCACAACAACGGCTACCTCTGGTGTGGGCTTTACAGGTTCAGGCGCAGGTACTGTTTCAACGACCACCGGTTCTGTTGTTGACAAAACAGCGGCGGGTGCCGTCTCTACGGTTTGTTCTGTAGGTTGCGCTATAATGAAATAAGCGGCCACACCGGCAACAACTGTTGCCACCGCGCCACCAATAATCAATCCCGATCCAATCGAAGTTGTCACTTTCTTTCCCTTCACCCGGCCTTTATGCCATGTTACATAAAACCTACATCAAATCATAAACAGATATTCGTCAGAGGCTACACCATGTCGGCAAAACCACAACAGTCAGTCTGCGTCTTTTGCGGTTCCCGCATGGGAAATAACCCCTTATACGTAGAAAATGCCTGGGATATTGGCACATTACTTGCACAAAACAGCTTACGGCTGGTTTATGGCGCGGGGGATGTGGGCCTTATGGGGGCGGTTGCCAACGCCACGCAAGATGCGGGCGGCGATATTTTCGGGGTGATCCCCACGCATTTGCTGGCTTTGGAAGTTGGCAAAACTGATCTGACCCAGTTCATCATCACGGAAAACATGCATGAACGCAAAAAGCTGATGTTTATGAACTCAGACGCAATCATCACTCTGCCAGGCGGGGCGGGTTCTTTGGATGAATTGTTTGAGGTGCTGACATGGGCGCAGCTTGGCCAGCATTCAAAACCGATGTTCCTACTGAATACCGAAGGCTATTGGGATCCGCTGATCACCCTGATTGACCACCAGATCGAAAGCGGTTTTGCCGATCCATCTTTTCGGCATTTATTACAGGATTTCAATACGGTTGAGGCTTTGATGGCAAAACTACTTCAGGATCTTTCACGGCGCAGTGCTTCGTAAGAATAAATCCCCAAGGCAATCCAGATCAACCCAAAGGCCGCGAAATGCCAATGGGTGACAGGCTCTAGAAAAATAAAGGCCCCAATGCCAAATTGTAATGATGGGTTCAGATATTGCACTAGACCGGAACTGGCCAATGTCAGGCGTTTCATCCCATATGACATCATTACCAGCGGGCTTGCGGTTATCGGGCCGGCAAACATCAATAACACAGTATCCCAACCATCCCCGAAAAAGCCGCCCGGGCGCCCGGTCATATCTGTCCAGCCCATATAATGCACACCCAAAAGCCATAACAATGCCAGCGGGGCCAGTACAATCACCTCACCCATAACCGACACAACTGGACCTGCGGACAGGGTTTTCTTGCACACGCCGTAAAACCCCAAAGAAACAGCCAGGATAAGTGATATCCAAGGTGTCACACCAAGCCCGGCGGCCAAAAGCACAACTGCACAGGTTGCCACCCCAACTGCAAACCATTGCACGCGCGCCAAACGCTCACCCAGAAACAGATAGCCTAGCACCACCGCAACAAGCGGGAAAATATAATAACCAAAAGAGCTTTCCACCACCCGCCCGATTTGCACCGCAACGATATAAGTGAACCAATTGATGCTGATCAATAGGGCGGCAATCACCACGATCATCAAAGACCGCTTGTCAAAAAACATCGCCGCTATTTCACGCAATCGTTTCGTATAAGCCAACATGCAGAACAGGAATACCAGTGCCCAAAGTGTGCGATGGCTTAGCACTTCAAGCGGCGGGATATGGGCGATATATTTGTAATAAATCGGGGCAAAGCCCCAGATCACACAAGCTATGACCAACGCCAATATACCTTTGATTTGTTCTGACATCTACGGTTCCAAACCCATTTAGTTTTGAGAACCTATTGGCCCAATTGTGCGTCGATCGATTTAGTTTTACCAGTTACGACATCGCCTGTATGTTTTGTCGCCACAGGCTCAACCAAAACAATCCAGCATTCTTCATCCGCCACAGGATTGTGCATTTTACCTTTTGGTACAATGTGAAAATCGCCTTCGGTTAAATGCACCGGCCCATCTTCATACTCGATCAGCAATGACCCTTTAACGATATAAAACATTTCATCTTCATCATCATGCTTGTGCCAGACAAACGCGCCTTTCAGCTTTGCTACTTTCACATATTGATCGTTAATGCGCCCCACGACTTTCGGAGACCAATATTCTGTCACACTCTCAAGTTCTTTTTTAAAGTTCTTAGCCATTAGAGCACCTGTCATTTATCTAGCTGTGCAAAAATCCCAAAAGATTGAAGCGACAACAAAGCGGTTAAATGAAAACCCCGCCAGCGAACTGACGGGGTTTTATTCGCTTGGCACATCCTTAAGCGAACTCAAGGCCTCCCAGTGCGTCAGCGTGAAACTGTATCGACAGAATGAGTAATTTTCCACCAATGTCAACAATTACTTAAAAGAATTGTATGTCATTATAATCAGGACAATTCCACGACTGTAATTTCCGGCACAGAACCAATACGCACAGGTATAATCCCCCAACAAAACAATAATATCCGCCCCCAACCCGTTGGTGCTTTTTCAAATTTGCGCAAGTGCGCAAGCCCCCTATTAGGTTCTCCCATATGCAGGTCGGTGACGATCGCAATACGAAGCTTATGGCCTTTGCGCCATGTTGCAGGTGAAAACTTCCAAGTTGCCACCCGCAGGCGCAACATTGGCTCTATCACAAGCCCGTATAGCGAAA